>JAILOQ010000032.1 GCA_024690725.1 Lachnospiraceae bacterium | reverse complement strand
ATCAAAGATGAATACAAAGAGGCGGAAGGTGATCCGCAGATCAAAGGTCAGATCCGTGCCAGAATGCAGGAGGCTTCGCGCCGCCGTATGATGCAGTCCGTGCCGGAAGCGGATGTCGTCATTACAAACCCGACGCATTATGCGGTCGCGATCAAATACGACAATACGACGAACCGTGCCCCTACCGTTGTGGCAAAGGGGAAGGATTATCTGGCCGGAAAGATCAAGGAACTGGCCAAAGAACATAACGTGGAAATCGTTGAGAATAAACCGTTGGCGCGTATGCTCTATGCCAATGTGGAGATCGATGAAGAAGTACCGCCGGAGCTGTATCAGGCAGTGGCGGAAGTGCTTGCTTATGTATATCATGTACAGGGCAGAGTGTGATCCGTTTTTAGGAGAATCAAATGGGAGGAGAGTTTAAGCTAAACAAAGCGGACCTCGGGGTCGGCGGCTATTTGCTGGCTGCGATCATCATGCTGATCGTGCCCATCAGCTCCACGCTGTTGGACATTCTTTTGGCGTGCAATATTGCAGTGGCTTTTACGATCCTGTTCCGTGCGATGTTCTCCAACGAAGTATTGGAAATGGGAAATTTCCCGACGATCTTACTGTTTACGACGATCTTTCGTATCGCCCTAAACGTATCGTCGACCCGTTTGATCTTAACCACCGGTAAGCCCGGTAATGTCGTTGAAACCTTCGGATCTTTCGTAGGTGGCGGCGATCTGATCATGGGTACCATCGTTTTCATTATTTTGATCATTATCCAGTTCATGGTCATCAACAAAGGTTCCGAACGTGTGGCTGAGGTAACGGCGAGATTTACCTTGGATGCCATGCCCGGTAAACAGATGGCGATCGATGCGGACTTAAATACCGGCGCGATCGATGATACCGAAGCCAAAAGACGAAGAGAAAAGATCCAACAGGAATCCGCCTTCTTCGGTAGCATGGACGGTGCCGTGAAGTACGTAAAGGGAGATGCGACCGCCGGTCTGATCATTACGGCCGTTAACATCGTCGGCGGTATCGCCATGGGCGTACTTCGAAACGGAATGGACATCAATGAAGCGCTGAGCCGTTATACCATTTTGACCATCGGTGACGGTCTGGTATCACAGATACCTTCTTTGCTCATATCGTTATCGACCGGTATCCTGGTGACAAAGGGAAGCAAGGATGCGGATTTCAGCCGGTCCATGATCTCGCAGCTTTTCGGTATGCCGAAGGTACTTTACATCGTTGGTGCGGTTATTGCAGGACTCGGTATCATCACACCCTTAAGTTCGATCGTCTTTGTACCGCTCGGTGCTGCGTTCATTTTGACGGCTCGCAATATCCAGGCAACGATCGAAACGTCCGATATCGAAAAAGCCGTGGATGAGGAAGAGGTTGCGGCGGAAGAGATCAGGCAGCCGGAGAATGTAACGAGCCTTTTACAGGTCGATCCGATCGAGTTGGAATTCGGTTATGGTATCATTCCGCTTGCGGATGTCAACCAGGGCGGTGACCTTTTGGATCGTGTCGTTATGATCCGTCGACAGATCGCTTTGGAGCTTGGTACGGTGGTGCCGATCATCCGTTTGCGCGATAACATCCAATTGAATCCGAATCAGTATATCATCAAGATCAAGGGCATCCAGGTGTCCGAAGGTGAGATCTTGTTTGACCATTATATGGCGATGAATCCGGGGTATGTAGAGGAAGAGATCACGGGTATTCCGACCTTCGAGCCGTCCTTCCATCTGCCGGCGATCTGGATCACGGAAGGGCAAAGAGAAAGAGCGGAAAGTCTGGGCTACACCGTTGTCGATCCGCCGTCCATCATCGCAACGCACCTTACGGAGATCATCCGTCAGCATATTGCGGAGCTTTTGACCAGACAGGATGTACAGAACCTGATCAACAACTTAAAAGAGACAAATCCGTCCATCGTGGACGAACTGACACCGAAGCTTTTGGGCCTCGGCGATATCCAAAAGGTATTGCAGAACCTTCTTTCCGAAGGTATTTCCATCCGCGACCTTTTGACGATTTTCGAAACATTGGCGGACTATGCCACATCCATTCGCGATACGGATGTGTTGACGGAATACGTCAGACAGTCCTTGACCAGAGCCATTACGGCGCGCTATTTCCCGGCCAATGAGACCACGAGTGTGGTCATGGTCGACCAGAAGCTTGCCGACGAGATCATGGCCAATATCAAACAGACGGAGACGGGAGCGTTCTTGAATCTGCCGCAGGAAAAGGTGCAGGAGATCCTGAAAAACACCAGGACCGAGGTGGAAAAGTTAGAGGCGCTCGGCAAGAATCCGATCGTTTTGATCAATGCGTTTGCGCGTATGTATTTTAAGCGCCTGACCATGAATTATTTGCCGGATCTTATCGTGGTGGCATTGCAGGAACTGGAGCCGAATGTTGAAATTCAATCTGTCGGAGTGATAACGATTTAACATGATCATTAAAAAGTTTGAGGGAAAAACTGAAGGAGAGGCCTTGGAAGCGGCAAAGAAGGAACTCGGTGCCGCCGTGGTCATCATGAATGTGCGAGAGGTCAAGAGCAAGGGGATTCTCGGCTTCTTTCGCGGACGAAAGGTGGAAGTGACGGTCGCGCTCGAAGAGGAGCCGGACAAAGTCCTTCCCGCAGCGAAACAGGGAGAAGCACAGACGGCGTATCAGACCTTGCCGCCGCTTCGTCCGGAAGCCTTTGTGCTCGCCAAAAATCAGGGGACTCAGTCGCAGGAAGCGGCTGCGGTATCTGCGGCTATCCTGCAGTCACAGCAGTCTGCGGCGCAAAACCAAATGCCCCCGGCTCGTCCTGCGGTAAGACCCGCGACCGGGATCGATCTGGTCAGCGCACCGCCGAAGGTTTCCGAGGTGCTTGCACAGGAGGAAGGGATCGAAAAGAGATTGGACAATTTACAGGATCTTCTCGAGAAGAATTTAAAGAAGCAGGAAGAAACAAAGACCGGTGTTTCCGAGAAGAAAGAAGAGGAAGCACAGTCGAAGAACGATATGGAGGCACAGGTCCCGGGAAAAGAAGGTGACAAGGCCAGATTCTTAAAGCTGTTAAAGACGACGCTTCTCGATAACGAAGTGGATGAAGTCTATGCGGATGAGATCATCGATGAGCTTGGCAATGTTTTAAAACCCAACATGCCGATCGATTACATGCTTTCGGATGTATATCAGAAGATGATCTTAAAGTTCGGTGAGCCGAGTCGGATCATGCCGGCATTTCGAGGGCCGAAGGTCGTGTTCTTTGTCGGACCGACGGGTGTGGGCAAGACGACGACGATCGCGAAGGTGGCAGGTCGTTTTTCCGTGATAGACAAAAAGAAAGTCGCGCTTTTGACGACGGATACCTACCGTATTGCCGCAACGGAGCAGTTAAAGACCTATGCCAATATCATGGGTGTTCCGTTCGAAGTCATTTATTCGGAGGAGGATATGCGTTCAGTGGTAACGAAGTATTCTTCCTACGATTATCTGTTTGTGGATACGGCGGGGCATTCGCACCAGAATACCGTACAGCGCGAAGCGATGCAGAATTTTGTTGCGGCCGTCGGAAAAGGATTTGAAAAAGAGATTTATCTGGTGCTCAGTGCAACGACAAAATACAAGGATCTGCGTGCGATCGCAGATACCTACAAGGCGATCGGCGATTACAAACTGATCTTCACGAAGCTTGACGAGACAACGTCTTACGGAAATCTTTTGAACGTGAAGTTATATACCGGAGCACCGATGGCATACATTACGTACGGACAGAACGTGCCGGACGATATGGAAGAGTTTAATCCCCAAAAGACAGTAAAGATGCTGCTTGGTGGGAGCCGGAGTATTGGTTAGGAGAATACATGGATCAGGCAGAGGGCTTGCGTAATATCATAAAAATGAATCAACAGCCTGCCCGTCCTTTGGCGAGGGTCATTACGATCACCAGCGGCAAAGGCGGTGTCGGAAAGTCGAATACGGCGATCAATCTGGCCATTCAGTTCCGGAAGATGGGGCAGCGCGTGATCATCCTGGATGCGGATTTCGGTCTGGCAAACATCGAGGTCATGTTCGGTGCGGTTCCCAAGCATAATCTTGCGGATCTTATTTACCAGGGCAAGAATATTCGGGACATCATTACCTGGGGACAGGGGGAAGTCGGCTTTATTTCCGGCGGTTCCGGAATTGCCGGACTTTCCAACTTAAGCAGAGAATATTTGATGTATATCATACAGAACCTGGCGGAACTCGATGCGATCGCGGATATCGTGATCGTGGATACGGGTGCCGGAATTTCGGATGCGGTATTGGAATTTTTGGTTGCCAGCGGCGAGATCATTTTGGTGACGACACCGGAGCCGACGTCGATCACGGATTCTTATTCGTTGCTAAAAGCATTGAACCGTCATCCGCGGTTTGATGCGAAGATCAGTCAGGTAAAAGTGATGGCAAACAAAGTGGATGCGCCCGAAGAAGGAAAATCCTTGTTCACCAAGTTAAATGCAGTTGTCATGCGCTATTTAAAGCTGCCGATCTCTTATATCGGGTCGGTGCCGCAGGATAAAAATCTATCCAAGGCAGTCATGCAACAGATGCCGGTTTCTCTGGCATCGCCGAATGCACCGAGTACCAAAGCGTACGAGGTCATCGCAGACGGACTTTTGAACGGAACGGATGCCGCGACGGTTCAGATGAACAAGAGGGGGATGGCGGCGTTTTTTTCTCATATCATCGCTACGCGAAATCAACCTAAGGGGGGCGCCTTATGACTTTAACGGAAGTGGTACGGCCCGGAGAAAAAATTGAATTAATGAGCAAAGAAAAAGCGATCAAAGGGAACGGAAGCAATCGTAAGGTATACGTTTCCAAGATCTATGACATCATGGACGATGAGGAATTTGAGATTCTCATGCCGATGGAGGGGACGAAGCTCGTTCTTTTACCCGTCGACGGTGAATTTCAGGTTTGTTTCTATGCGCAGAAAGGATTGTACACCTGCTTTATCCGGGTGACTGATCGCTATAAAGACAACAATATCTATATTTTGCTCTGCGAGGTTACGAGCGGCATCAGCAAATACCAGAGACGTGAGTACTATCGATACAATACGTTCCATCCGTTTGCGCTGCGTGAACTGTTAAAAGAAGAGGAAAAGGCCATCGAGGAAAAGAATTTCCGTGCGATGCCGGGAATTCCTCTGAAAAAGGCGACGATCGTCGATATCAGCGGCGGCGGTATCCGGTTTATGTGCGATACGCAATTTCCGGTCGGAACGGACGTGTTCCTGACCTTTACGCTGATCTACCAGGGCAAAGAAACCGTGTATGAACTGGCGGGGACGATCTTAGCTTCCAAAAAACATGAGATCCAGACGGATATGTTTGAGCATCGTTTGATGTTTATCTGGATCGGGAACAAAGAACGGGAAGAGATCATACGATATATCTTCGAAGAGGAGCGGAAGAACAGAGGAAAGACCTGATGCAAAAAAATATTTTAATCGTTGATGACTCTGCACTCATGAGAAGAGTGTTTTGTGATATAATTGGGTCAGATGAAAGATTTCGAGTTGCCGCGATGGCCGCAAACGGCCGGGAAGCCTTGAAACTTTTGGAAAAAAATACATATGATGCTGTGGTTCTCGATCTGGTAATGCCAAAGGTGAACGGGATCGAAATGCTGCGTGAGATCCAGAAACGCGGATGGCAGGTGCGGGTTTTGGTCTGTTCCACCATTGCGGATAAGGATGCGGCGGAAACCGTGGAAGCCTTGAGTCTCGGGGCAATCGACTTTGTCAGAAAGCCGACGGGATTTAAGGATTTAAATGGGGAAGAATTCAGAGAGCGGTTTTTGAGGATCCTGGAAGAGGTGGCAAATGCCGAAGAGAGTACGCAAAGTAGCGCCAAGGGAACGAGACGCCATAAGGCAACCTCGAAGGTTACTCCGGGGGAGCGAAAGGGCAAAGGCAAGAACCAGTTGGTTGCGATCGCAAGTTCCACCGGCGGTCCGAAGGCGTTACACGAAGTGATCCCGCGTCTTCCCAAGGATCTTGACGCACCCGTCGTTTTGGTTCAGCATATGCCGAAGGGTTTTACGAAGACTTTGGCGGAACGTCTGGATCAGGTCAGTGCACTCAAGGTCGTGGAGGCAGCCGAAGGGATGCGCGTCGAAAAGGGCTGTGTTTACGTTTCACAGGGCGGACTCCACATGACGCTCACAAGGCGTCCGGGCGGCGGTACCGTCATTGCTTACAGCGATGCGCCGACGAGAGAAGGCGTAAAGCCTTGCGCCAATTATATGTATGAATCCATAGGGACGACGGATTACGATGAAGTAACCTGCGTTGTGCTTACCGGAATGGGGGCAGACGGAAGCGAAGGCATTGTGAATCTCGGCAAATCCAAATCAATTCATGTAATCGCACAAAACAAAGAAACCTGTGCAGTTTACGGTATGCCACGAAGTGCGGTGGCGACGGGGCTTACGAACGAAGAGCTCCCTTTATCGGAAATTGCGGATGCTATCACGAAGTACGTGGGGGTAATGTAGAATGGATACTAGTCAATATCTTGAGATTTTCCTTGATGAAGCCAAGGAGCATTTACAAAGCTTAAGCGATCAGCTTATGATCCTGGAGGACGACCCGACGAGTTCCGACTCCATCAATGAGATTTTCCGTGCCGCACACAGTTTAAAGGGTATGGCCGGCACCATGGGTTACAAGCATATGCAGGATCTGACCCATGACATGGAAAACGTATTTACTGAGGTACGTAACAATACGATCGTCGTTACCGGCGATATCGTAGATGTTCTTTTCAAGTGCCTGGACGCACTCGAAGAGTATACGGAGAATATCCAAAACACGCAGGATGAAGGTGACAAGGACAATGCACACCTCATCAAGGCTTTAAATGACATTCTGGAAGGCAAGGGCGGAGCAGCACCCGCCGAAGCTCCAAAGGAAGAAGCAAAAGAAGAAGCACCTGCGGCAGCACCGGAAGCAGCCGGTGCACCCAAGTGGCAGGAGATCAAGGTCGGCGACAGCGAACAGACCACCTTGGACGAAGCTGCCAATCAGGGCAAGAATATCTTCGGTATTACCGTATATGTTCAGGAAAGCTGTATCCTGAAGGCGGCCAGAGCATTCCTTGTATTCAAGGCTTTGGAAGAACTCGGTGAGATTTTGATCTCCGAACCGAGCAGCCAGGATATTGAAGATGAAAAATTTGATTTTGATTTCAGTCTGGTATTTGTTACGGATTCCGATGCAAAGGCCGTAAAGGATGCCATTATGAATGTTTCCGAGATCGAGAGTGCGGTCGTTGATCCCTTCACGGCTGTCGGCGGAGCAAGTCCTGCTCCGAAGAAGGAAGAGGTTACCGCGGTAAGTGAAGCGAAGGCAGAGACGAAGGCGGCTCCTCAGGCCAAGGATGAAAAGAAACCGGCCGAGAAGAAGAACTCTAAGCCCGTAAATCGTACGGTCCGTGTCGATATCGAGAAGTTGGATGTTCTGATGAACCTCGTCAGCGAGCTGATCATCGCAAAGAACTCCCTTGTATCCGCAACGACAAAAGAAGGCGGTTCCACAAGCAGCGGGGTAAACGAACAGATCGAATATCTGGAGAGCGTGACCACCAACCTTCACGAATCCGTTATGAAGGTTCGAATGGTGCCGATCGAGTCGGTAACGCAGAAGTTCCCGAAGATGATCCGCGACATTTCCAAATCGTTAAATAAAAAGATCCAGCTGACCATCACCGGTGAGGAAACCGAGTTAGACCGTACCGTGGTAGATGAGATCGGTGATCCTTTGATGCATATGCTCCGTAATTCCGCCGATCACGGTCTGGAATCCGGCGAAGAGCGTATCAAGCGCGGCAAGCCCGAAGTCGGAAGCATTGAGTTGAATGCATATCAGGACGGTAACAACGTAGTTATCGAAGTAAAGGATGACGGTAACGGAATCGATGTGGAAGCCGTTAAGAATAAAGGTATCGAGCGCGGAGTCATCACCAAGGAACAGGCCGAGGTAATGAGTGACAAGGATGCGATCAACATGCTGTTCCTTCCGAGCTTCTCCACGGCAAAGAAGGTATCCGAACTTTCCGGACGTGGTGTAGGTTTGGATGTTGTTAAGAGCAAGATCGAGTCCTTAAGCGGTGAGGTGGAAGTCAAGTCCGAACTCGGTGTCGGTTCTTCCTTCATTGTACGCCTGCCTTTGACGCTTGCGATCATCCAGGCTTTGATGGTTGTTGTCGGCGGCGAGAAATATGCGATCTCTTTGGGATCCATTCAGACGATCGAGGACGTTGCTCCTTCGGACATCAAGTTTGTTCAGAACAAAGAAGTGATCAACCTTCGTGGCGTTGTCATTCCGTTGATCCGTCTGACAAAGATTTTGGATATTCCTTCCACGAAAGCAGAAACAGACAATCTGATCGTCTGCATCGTAAAGAAGGGCGACAAGCTTGCGGGTCTGGTCGTAGACGAACTGATCGGACAGCAGGAGATCGTTATCAAGTCTTTGGGTAAATATATTAACAAGAGTAAGATTATCAGTGGTGCTACCATCTTAGGCGATGGTGAGGTTGCTCTGATCATCGATGCCAACGCGTTGTTATAAGCGGGCGTCGGATAGCAAAACAGGAGGGTTTTTAGAATGGACAGCTTATTGGAAACCACAGAGATCGAAAGAATTCAGTTTATCGTCGTACAATTCGGCGAAGAGCAGTACGGTATCAACATTAAGTATATCGACAATATCGTAAGGATGCAGCATATCACCAGGGTTCCGCAGGTACCGCATTATATCAAGGGCGTGATCAACCTGCGCGGCGAAGTGATCCCGGTAGTCAGCATTCGTTTGAAAATGGGACTTGAGCCCGATGAGATCACCAAGAATACCCGTATCATCATCATCCGTTTGGATAACGGTGAATTGATCGGTATGCTGGTGGACCAGGTAAAAGAAGTTGTTACGTTGGAGAGCAGTCAGATCGATCAGGCAAGTTACGATTCCACCGCAAAGGGTGAGATGGCGAATTTCTTGTCGGGTGTCGGTAAGAACGGAGAGGATCTGATCTCTCTTCTGGATCTGAATTTAGTATTTGCGGATAAGGATAAAGACAAATAATGAAGGATTTTCAATTAGACGGTTCGGAGCAGTACTTCGATATCCTGAGCGAGATCAGTAATATCGGTGCGGGCAATGCGACCACGGCTCTTGCACAGATGATGCAGAAAAAAGTAGATATGTCGGTTCCGAAGGTCAACCTTGTTGACTTTCGGGACTTGGGAGATACCATCGGCGGTGAGGAACAGATCATGGCGGGTGTTTATTTGCTTGTGGAAGGCGATATCACCGGTTCGATGATGTTCCTTTTGCCTGCGGAAAGTGCACATATTCTTTTGGCGGAACTGATGCATACTCCCAAGGGTGAGGGCTTGGATTTTAATGAGATGGAATTGTCCGCTTTAAAAGAAATGGGCAATATTATTGTTGCGTCTTACTTAAATGCTCTGTCCACGCTGACACAGTTATCGATCTATCCTTCGGTTCCCGATGTGTGTATCGATATGGCGGGTGCGATCTTAAGCGTGCCTGCGGCTCAGTTCGGCGAAGTTGGGGACAAGATCTTATTGATTCAAAACAGATTTTTTGATGATATGGATATGTCCGGTTATTTTATGCTTTTACCGGATGTGGAGAGCTATAATAAGATTTTTACGGCACTTGGATTGTAAGAGGGAAGTCTTGCTTCGGAGCAAAACATGAGTGAAATTATAAAAGTCGGAATGGCAGATCTGAAGTTGTGCAAAAAGCCTAATGCGATCACGACGCTGGGACTGGGGTCTTGCGTTGGCATCGCGATCCGTGATACCAATAATGGGATCGGCGGACTGGCACATATCATGCTACCCGATAGTACACAGATCAGAGAGAATAAAAACAAGGCCAAGTTTGCGGATACGGGAATTCAGGAGTTGGTGGACCAGATCATTGCGGCCGGCGGCAACAGAGCAAGGCTTGTAGCCAAGATTGCCGGTGGGGCGCAGATGTTTGCGTTTTCGGCGAGCGGGAACGATTCGGTACGTGTTGGTGAACGAAACGTTGCTGCGGTTGAGAAAAAACTCAAGGAACTCAGGATTCCGATCCTGGCAAAGGATACCGGTTTGAATTACGGTCGTACGGTAGTCTTTTATCCCGAAACGGGGGACTACATCATCCGTTCCGTAGGAAAACCGGAGAAGGTGATATAATGGACAATCGGAAACGGTTACCTTTCATAATCATGTTGATCGCGGGGGCGATCACGGGGATATTTGCGTACATCAGGGATTTTAGCCTTTTGGATACCATTCTTTGGCTGGCCTGTGCGATGTGTGTGTTTTATATTTTGGGTTATTATTTCCGTTGGATTTTGGACGGTTTTGAAAGAGATATCCGGGAAAAAGAAAAAGAAGCGGCGATCGAAGCGGCGAAACTTGCCGCAGCGGAAGAAAGTGCCGTGATCGAGAAGGAAGTTTCCTCGGAAGACGAAAACTTCATGAATGAAGTTACGTCGGAGAGCGGGGAAGAAGGCAGTGTGGCGGATTTGTTTTAACTCAGTCGGAGAAATCCCCCACCTCTGAGCATTCTTATTGGGAGTATAGGCAATGGATGAGGCAGGAAAGAAGCGCCTTTGGCAGGATTACCAGCGGTTAAAAACGCCGGAACTGCGGGAGCAGTTGATAATTGAATATGCGCCTTTGGTAAAACTGGTGGCAGGCAGACTCAGCATGTATTTGGGGTATAATGTGGAGTTTGACGATCTGTGTGGCTACGGTGTTTTTGGCCTGATCGATGCCATTGATAAGTTTGATCTGTTAAAGGATGTGAAATTCGAGACCTATGCGAGTTTGCGTATCCGCGGCTCTATTTTGGACCAGATCCGTAAAATGGACTGGATCCCGCGTACCATCCGGCAGCGCCAGAAGCAGATCGATGCGGTGATGCGTGAAGTGGAAATGGAAAAGGGCAGACAGGCAACCGATGAAGAGATTGCCAGAGGACTCGGCATTTCGGAAGATGAGTTTTCGGATTGGCAATCGCAGATGAAGATCACCGGTGTTGTGAGCCTGGATGAATACCAGGAAGCCGGCGGAGCAGAGATCCGTGCGGATTACGGCAATTCCCATTTTGAGATGCCGGAAGATGTGGTTGAGCAGGTTGAGTTAAAGGAGCGTCTGAAGGCTTCTTTGGAAGTGCTCACGGAAAAAGAAAGAAAAGTTGTTCTTTTGTATTATTATGAGGAGCTTACGTTAAAAGAGATCAGCATGGTGCTGGAGGTATCGGAGTCGCGCGTATCGCAGCTTCACACAAAGGCACTGCGTAAAATGAAAACGGAACTCGGCGAGTACATGGGTGTTTTGACGGATCGCTGATTCCAAAGAATTAATTTAGAATGATTGGGGAGCGTAGAAAGTGTTGTCGCTACCCTCTTATTGGAGGGCAAACTATGAATGGATATTTTCAACTGATCAATGCAAATGGTATGACGTCCGTCCGCTTGGTGCCGCCTACAGATGGCGGAATGGCATTAAATGTCAATGAGCTGACGGATTATTTGTCTTTAAAAAACGTAAAGATCGACAATCTTGCGGGCTTCTATCAGGCGTTTTCCGCAGCAAGTGCCGAGACCGTGATCCCGGTTACGGGAAGGCAGTCTTATCCGCAGCAGGAAATGCTTTCGGTGACGATCTCCGATGATCATATGACGGCAACGGCCAGGTTCTATCCGCCGAGCAATGACGGAGAACTGTTAAAGGACGCTGATGAGATCATTCAGGATTTAAAGTTCCGGAAGGTTATCGTCGGAATTGATGAGCAGGCGATCAAAAGCTTTTTGGCAAATCGAAGATACTGCGAGGATATTGTAGTAGCACGAGGCATTGCACCGGTGCACGGTACGGATGCCAGCATCGAATACTTCTTTAATACGAACCTTTCCGTTCGTCCGACCAGAAACGAAGACGGTTCTGTGGATTTCTTCCATTTGAACACGATCAATCATTGCAAGGAGGGAGATCTTCTTGCGCGTCTGACGAAAGAGGTGGAAGGAAAACTCGGTCAAAGCGTGACCGGTGACCCCATTCGTCCGCGTCAGATCAAGAGACTTTCTTTGAAATACGGAAATAATATCGATATCAACGAGGAGAAGACGGAGCTTCGCAGTAAGGTGAACGGTCATGTAAGCCTTGTGACGGAAAAGGTGTTCGTATCCGATGTTTATGAAGTGGAAAATGTCGGAACGGCTACCGGAAACGTGGAGTCCGAAGGCAGCGTTGTGGTAAACGGTAACGTTCTTTCCGGCTTTGCCGTACATGCGAAGGGAAATGTGGAAGTAAGAGGTGTTGTGGAAGGCGCCGAGATCGTAAGCGACGGTGATATCATCGTGGCACGCGGTATCAACGGTATGGGAAAAGGAATTTTGAAAGCCGGTGGTCGTGTGATCATGAAATATGCCGAAAATGCTACGATCATTGCCGGAGATTATGTAGAGAGCGAGTCGATCCTTCACAGTAATGTCAGTGCGGGAACCGAAGTTCGCGTGGAAGGAAAGAAGGGTTTCATTGCAGGCGGGATCGTACGTGCTACGGAAAAGATCACCTGTAAGACCTTGGGGTCCGAGATGGGAGCCGATACCGTCGTGGAAGTCGGTATGGATCCGCAGCAGAAGAAGATTTATCAGGAACTGCAAAAAGAAATCGGAGAGATTCAAAAGAATCTTGCGAATATTGAGCCGATCCTTGCAAATGCGACCGCTCGGTTAAGACGCGGTGAAAAGTTTAAGCCGGAGCAGGTGAAATATATCCAGTCGCTCAGTGAAGCGAATAAGCAGCAGTCGGCCAGAATGGAAGAAGTGAAGGCGCAGTTGCGCGGTCTGGACGAGAAAATGCGCGGAGAAGGAAACGCCTGCGTGATCGTTACGGGAGATGCATACCAGGGATCGAAGATCGCGATCGGTGATGTGTCTATGGTACTCAGGAAGAGTATGGCATATACAAGATTTATCAAGGATAAAGGTGATATTCGCGCAACCGCGATTTAACGATGGCATATGTCCGGGAAGGAGGATCCGCTATGAATATGATCGAGTTTCAGGGAGCAATTCCCCGTGTGCAGGATTATTCCGCGATGAAATCGCAGGAGGATATGCGTAATACGATCAATCAGAGTCAGTTCCAACAGACGATAGACAAGCATGTGGATGAAAAGAGCAATCAGATCCAACAAAGTGCCGGATCCGATGCAAGTCATAACGATGCCGATGCCAGAGAAAAAGGAAAGAACGAATACTATGGCGATGGCGGGAGAAACCGAAAAAAGAAAGATGACATCCCGATGGACGGGAAAGTAGTGGTAAAGAGGAACGGCCATTTTGAGGCCAGTGTTTAGGTAAGTCAAATGACGGGTTTGGAGATTATTCTTTTAATATTGGGTGTTGTGATCTTTATCGCAAGTTTTATCATTCCCGAGCAGATGGGCGGGGACAAGGATGCGACGGATGTATCCGTTTCCGGTGAGATGATCGATGCCATGATCGACGAAAAAATGAAGGATGCCAAGTCGACGTTAAAGGATACGGTGGATGAGACTGTAAATTATGCGGTGGAAAAATCCGAGCGTTCCCTGGAGCGGCTTTCGAACGAGAAGATCGCAGCGGTGTCCGAATTTTCCGAGACGGTGATGAGCGATATTCATCAAAGCCATCAGGAAGTGCTGTTCTTGTATGATATGCTGCATGATAAGCAAAAGAATCTGCACGATACCGTGATCGAGGCGGACAAGGCGGAAGCTGCCGTAAAAGAAGCGCAGATCGAATTGGAATACAAGGCAAAAGAAAGTGTGAAGCAGGAGGAAGCAAAGCCTGCACCCGAACCGGAGCCGGAGCCCATAAAGGAACCGGCGCAGGAATTGGCGGAGCAGTTTCAGGCCATTCCGCTTTCGCAGTATCCCACGGCACAGGAAGGCGCGAAGGTCATCGAGCCGGTGCCGGTGGTGGAAAACATCGTTTCCACGGGTGACAATCAAAATGATGAGATCTTAAGGCTGCACAGAGCCGGCAGGAGCAATGTTGCGATCGCGAAGCAATTGGGACTCGGCGTCGGGGAAGTAAAGCTCGTAATAGATTTGTTTGAGGTAGGATAAGGTGAAATTGCGTTATTACATGAGAGGACTCGGGATCGGCATTATCGTAACGGCGATCCTGCTCAGTATTGTCGTTTCCGGCAAGAAAGAAAGCCTCTCGGATGAGGAAATAAAGGAACGTGCCGAAAAACTCGGCATGGTGGAAAGCGGAGTTCTGGCAGAGGATCTCGGCGACAATCCGAAAGATGCGGTATCGGAGAATCGTGTGCTCACACCCACGGTAAGCG
This sequence comes from Lachnospiraceae bacterium, assembly GCA_024690725.1. GTDB lineage: Bacteria > Bacillota > Clostridia > Lachnospirales > Lachnospiraceae > UBA2882. The sequence continues at coordinate 4,521 of JAILOQ010000032.1, read as the reverse complement.
GTGCGAACCCGGAGGATCTGGTGGATGAACCGGAGCTTGTTCCCGGTCTTTCTCCCGCGCAGGCCGATGTGATCGGAGACGGCGAGGAAACCGGCACAGACAAAGAAACCGAAGCGGCATCCGAAAAGGAAACCGACAAAGCCGAGGAACAGGGCAGTACCGATACGGATGTGACAAAGAAAGCGGATGCGGCGTCCGATGAGGAAGACGACGATAAGACCGTACTTCTTGACGGTCCCAATGGGGAAGTCACGGAGAATACCGATACGATCTCCGTGAAGAATGAAGTGACGGTTACGGTAGCCGGCGGTGACGGCTCCTATGCCGTGGCCAAGAAGCTGGAGAATGCAGGAGCGATCGACAGTGCGGCAAAGTTTGATGCCTATCTGTGTGAGAAGAAATACGACAGGATCTTGGTTACGGGGAAGCATACGATCCCTGCGGGTGCATCCGAAGAAGAGATCGCAAAGATTCTTACCGGAAAACAATAAAATATGCTTGCAAATAGCGCTTACAGATGATAAGATATATGCGTTGCGGTCTGTCGACCGTAGCGCATTTGCTTTTTTAAGCAGGAACAATAATCACCTATGCGGATGAGATGCCGGTGCCCTTTACGCGGGGTGGCAGCTTTGGAAGGATAGGGAAGACAAACCAGACGGAGGTAGAAACATGAGCGTAATTTCAATGAAACAGTTATTAGAGGCAGGTGTACATTTCGGACACCAGACACGCAGATGGAACCCTAAAATGGCTCCTTACATCTATACGGAGCGTAACGGTATCCATATCATCGACCTGCAGACGAGCGTAGGCAAGGTTGACGAGGCGTATCAGGCAGTCAGCCAGATCGTAGCTGCCGGCGGTACCATTCTTTTCGTAGGTACCAAGAAGCAGGCACAGGATGCTGTTAAGGCAGAGGCTGAGCGTTGCGGTATGTACTATGTAAATGAGAGATGGTTAGGCGGTATGCTTACCAACTTCAAGACCATCCAGAGCCGTATCGATCGTTTAAAGAAGATCGAGGCTATGAGCCAGGACGGTACCTTTGATGTACTTCCCAAGAAGGAAGTTGCTGCTCTGAACAAAGAGTGGGAAAAGTTAGAGAAGAACCTTGGCGGTATCAAGGATATGGAGCATATTCCGGATGCGATCTTCGTAGTAGATCCGAAGAAGGAGAGAATCTGCATTCAGGAAGCACAGTCTTTGGGCATCACATTGATCGGTATGTGCGATACCAACTGCGATCCCGAGGAATTGGATTTCGTTATCCCGGGTAACGATGATGCGATCCGTGCCGTTAAGTTGATCGTTTCCACCATGGCTGATGCCGTGATCGAGGCAAAGCAGGGTGATGCGCAGACAGCAGAGGAAGCTGAGAGCGCAGAGGCTGACGAAGCATTGGATGCAGAGGAAGCTTAAAGTAATTTTAATAGGAGGACAAAGAAATGGCTGTTACAGCATCTATGGTAAAAGAGTTAAGAGAAATGACCGGTGCAGGTATGATGGATTGTAAGAAAGCCCTTACCGAGACCGACGGAGATATGGACGCAGCAGTAGATCTGTTAAGAAAGAGCGGCGCTGCAAAGGCTGAGAAGAAGGCTTCAAGAATTGCTGCCGAGGGTATCTGCCGTGTAGCTGTTAGCGATGATAAGAAGGCTGCTGTTGTTGAAGTGAATTCCGAGACGGACTTCGTTGCGAAGAACGAGGTATTCCAGGAGTTCGTTCAGTCCGTAGCAGACAAGGCACTTGCGTCCGATTTTGTCGGTGGTAAGGACGGCGAGCAGATCGATGCATTCATCGAAGCTGCAGGTTTAAAGGAGACTTTGGTTGAGAAGACCGCTACGATCGGCGAAAAGCTTTCCATTCGCAGATTTGAGAAGGTGGAAGCAGACATGGTCGTATCTTATCTTCATGGCGGCGGACGTATCGGTGTATTGGTTGCAGCGAACGGCGCAAGCTCCGATGCAGACAAGGAAGCTCTTTCCAATGTTGCAATGCAGGTTGCTGCCATGAGCCCGCAGTACATCTCCAGAGATGACATCTCCGCAGACGAGATGGCAAAGCTTCGTGAGATCGTGATCGACAGTGCTTTGAACGATCCCGAGTCTTTACCGAAGCCGATCTTAAATGAGTTATTTGAGAAGGTTTTGGCCGGCAAGCTCTGGAATGACGATGATACCAAGGCATACGAAGAGAATAAGACCAACAAGTTCTTATTCAATTTCCTTTCCGATGAGGCAAAGGCAAAGATCGCAGGTCTTGCAATGGAAGCTAAGAGCAAGTATCTTGAGAACAAGATCTTCTCCGGTTTGGTAGAAGGTCGTATCTCCAAGCATGTGAAGGAGATCAGCCTGATGGATCAGGTATATGTTAAGGCAGAAGACGGAAAGCAGACCGTCGGCGCTTACTTGAAGAGCGTAAATGCAGGTCTTAGCGTATGCAAGATCGTTCGTTTCGAGGTTGGCGAAGGTATGGAAAAGAAGAACGAGAACTTTGCTGACGAAGTAGCTGCACAGCTTGGCTAAATCTAATGTTGATAAGTAGGGACAGTTTTATACTGTCCCTATTTTTTTATTCGTTTTCGGTGTTTTCATTTTCGGCGGATTTGTGTAAAATAGATATGTAGAAACTACCGTTTTGTATTTCGTGAAAGGAGTTTGACATGGATATTAAAGAACAGGTTAGCGGAATTGTAAAAAAGATCTCCTCGGATAAGAGTTTGCAGGAGAAGTTTAAGAAAGATCCGGAAAAGACGATCGAGGAACTGGCAGGTGTGGATATTCCGGACGGAATGCTTGATAAAGTTACGGAAGCAGTCAAGGGAAAACTCACACTCGATAAGGCGGGTGACGCTGTGGAGAGTTTGAAAAAACTGTTCTGATATTCTAGTACTTGATACTGAAAAATCAATAAAATACAAGATGTAGAGGAGTTCGGGCAATGCTCAAATTCCTCTTTTTTTTGGCCTTTTTTTATGATAAAATATACGTGCTGTGCGGAGGGTGGCATTATGGCGCATTTGGATGAGAGCCAATTGTCGACGAAGCGTCGGATCAGAATTAACAGACTGAAGAGATTCATTGTAGCCTTTGGTGTGGTTTTAGCGGCGATACCTTTGGTGCTTTGTGTGTTTTTGGGGATCCGGTTGCATCGCATGAGCGGTGAACTTGAGGCAACGGAAGAGGAAAAGGCCGCATTAAAAGAGCAGATGACAACGCTCGCAAATACGTCCGAGATTCCGGACACCTCGGCAAGCGCGGATGCCTTAAGCGGGAATCCGAACCGTATCATTGATTACGATGTTGCCGAAGACAGCGGTATGATGCAGGATGCAGCATCCGTCGACGGGCAGACGCATGTGTATCTGACGTTTGACGACGGACCGAGCCCCAATACGGCGGCGATCCTGGATCTTTTGGAGGAATATGATGTGAAGGCGACCTTCTTTGTGGTCGGTAACACGGATGCATATGCCAAGGACATCTATCGCAGGATCGTGGATGAGGGGCACAGCATCGGGATTCATTCCTTCAGCCACAGATATCAGGAGATATACGCATCGGAAGAGGCATTTCTGACAGATTTTTATATGCTCTCCGATTATGTGTATGATATTACGGGAGCGCGCCCAACGATCTGTCGGTTACCGGGTGGGAGCAGCAATACGGTAAGCAACCTGGATATACCGGAGCTTATCAAGGATTTGAACCGGCAGGGAATTCGGTGCTATGACTGGAATATTTCCGGTCGCGATGCCGAAGGAAACGATCTTTCATCCGAGGAGATCGCGCGGAATGTGTTGGAAGGTGTGGACCGGTTTCAAACGGCGATCGTTCTGTTGCATGATTCCGGAGATAAAAAAGCAACCGTTGAAGCGTTACGCATTGTTCTGGACGGATTGCGGGAGAGAGAGAACGTTGTGATCGAACCGGTCACTGCAGATACTCCGATCATATTGCACATAGCGATGGATACGGATGCTTGAGTGTTCGTCGTTCATGATAGAAAGGTGATGTACATATGGGATTTTTCCAGGATTTAAAAGAAGATTTATCAATGGCGGTCAATGAGTTGATCCCGGAGGAGAATTTGGACAATCAGCCCAACGAGGATGTCAGTGCGGCAATCTCGGAGCAGGAAGCGATCAATGCGGATGCATTTCGTGCCGCAGTGGAGCGATTGGACGATGAGTTCCCGACGGTGGAGATTCCGGAAGAAGCAGCACAGATGATGGCTGCCGCACAGGAAGCGGAGATACCGCAGATGGAAGCAGTACCGGAAGAAGCTATGCCGAAACTTCCCGAGATGCAGGAACTTCCCGCGATGGAAGAGCCCGAGCCGGCTGCGGATCCGGCCATGCAGGAATTATGGAATCAAGTGCCGACCGAAGAGGAAGGCGTTTCGTTAGATGAATTGGTAGCGGTAGCGGAAGCAGCGGCTGTGAGCGCGGGAGAGGAAATCCCGTTTGCAAAGCAGGCAGAAGCACCCGTCATGCCGGAAGCGCCCGTACAGGCAGCA
>JAILOQ010000167.1 GCA_024690725.1 Lachnospiraceae bacterium | reverse complement strand
GGTTTTTCTGCATGAAAAGCCCAAAATTTATTGATAAGGAAATTAACCGGTACACTTACAATCAGGTTTAACAAAGGCGCTATCACTTTCGATATCCCCAATAAATCGATCCAAATCCATGACATCAGATTTGCCAGGATCAAGCCGGTAAAACTATAAGAAATATACGTTTTTGCCAGTGCCTTCCATATACTTCGTTCCTCGCCTTCATCCAACGTAAAAACAAAGCGGTTGTTCCAGTAAAAAGACCACGCAACGCTGATGACAAAGGCTATCGTATTCGCCGCAAAATAATCCCACGACAATGCATATGGTTTTAGCAGAAACAAAACAAGCAGGTTCAGCAGATAACTGAGAAGGGTATTGGAAACACCAACAATTCCAAACTTTATAAACTGGATAAAAGCGGTTTTCGTTTCCTCTTTCAATCGGATATGTAAAATCCGAAATATACTATTCACAACCTCTTCAATGAACTTATCCATTTCGTTTCCTGCCCGTAATATGTTCTCTCTTATAAAACGGATTCTTTAATATCTTAAATTTTATATAAACCACACGTAAGAATGTACGAATATATATGAAGAATCGATGGCAAAAACGATCGAACCCGTTAATATCAAGTCTTTCAAAATCAGATATCATTTTTGTCATCACTTCATCATCTCTGATCATATCTATAAACTTGATCCTGCTGGTCATATTATCTGCATCGATTCGGTAATCCATCAGAACCTCGTCCACATATCCGACCTTTCCGTAGCTTGATATTTCCATCCACATCAGCCAATCTGTAGTATAACATGTTACATCGTCAAAACCGCCGAGTTTCTCCACCAACTCCGTTCGGAACAATATGTTAGATGGCTCACCGTACATATTCCGATGGTGGTATGATTTTTTTGCAAATCGTTTTCCATTGATAATGACATCACCTTTCATTGCGTGCCGTTCCATGATCGTCTTTCCGGCACCATCAATGATCCTTGTCGCACTAAATGCCAAAACAACCTTCTTGTCCTTTTGGAACATTTCCATTTTATGACGAATACTATCCGGATGCAAACGATCATCGCCATGAAGCATGATCGCATATTCGCCCTTTGCACTCATGACCGCCTTGTTCCAATTTGCAACCATTCCAAGATTATTTTCATTTTCAATCAAACGTACCCTGTCATCGTTTATTTCACGTATCTTTGCCACCGTATGATCCTTTGAACAATCATCGATTACAACGACTTCGATGTTTTTGTATGTTTGATTCAATGCAGAACGCACCGCTTCTTGAATGGTGTCTTCCTGATTGTAGGCCGGAATGCATACACTTACAAGATCATGAACATATTCTTTCATTACTCATTCCTCTCCATTGTGACAGATTTTATCCTTATGATCGTCCCTTCCTGAGTTGTTACACGATTCTCCATATCCGTCATTTCTGATGTGATCGGCAGATTCTCTATCACTGCCTCTGTTTTATCTGCAGACAGCATCACTTGGTCCAAATCTCACCATTCGATATAACCTCAAACGATGAGTTTCCTTTATTACCCGGAGATTCTTTTTCTATAACATATTTTAAGGTATACGTCCACGTCCCGTCTACTCCCTGATAATTTAGGCCTGAAATCGGATACCCAAATGTTCCGTCTGACAAAGCATCTCCGTTCTCCTGCAATTTCGCATTTCCCAATGTGTACCCGGAATACGGAAAATCGATCAGTTTCTTTTTCCCATTTAATGCCCTTTCAAAATCAAACGGACTCTCCTCATAGAAAAAGATACCCAAATCACCGACCGTAGAATACGGCTCTGCTTCAGACATGTAATATTCCGGAATCTTTTCAAAATCAGCAACATTGGTGATTAATGCACAACGACCGGACTGGTCCGCATTATCAAGCGCATATGTGACTCCGCCCCAAACCGTAGGTGCCACATTCCATTCATCGTTCGCAACGATAATGTTCGTATGATCCGCAAATGCACGCAACTGCCTTCCTCGTATCACACTGCCTTCACCATAAACAACAGCCGTGGAAATCTGATTATCCACCAAAATTCGATTTACTTCAAATAATAGTTCCGAATCATGGTTTTCATTGATCTCCCGCATAACCCCCACTTCACTAAACCCAATCGCAGCAACCAATAATGCTATTCCGCCGGACAATAAAACGTTTTTCAACAGATGGTTTGTAATTTCACCTACTCTCCCTGCCAAAGTTCCCGCCATGATCATCACAAAGAACATTGGTATAATATGATAGCGGAACTCAAATGTTCCGGCACCATAAGTCGTAACAAGTACATTCAAAACAAATCCATCTACCAGACACACCATTAGCCCATAACTGACATGCTTTGGCACTTCTTTTTCCTTGATCCACGAACAGATAAAAAATACAACAGAACCCAAATAAAACCATGTAAGTACACATTTGCACAACACTTCCAACCCTATGGGCTCGAATGCAGACACGTTCGCACCGGCAACCCCACCAAACAATTCAAATATTCCCATAAACCAACGCATGAAATTATTAGGCGCCTCCGACGTAGATATCAATGTTCGGTCAGCTGCCGCAGATACAAAGCCCAAGTGCTTTTGGATAATCATTCCCGTCACAAAAGATATACATGCCGCCAAATGAAATCCCCAAACAGAGGAAAGAAAATTCTTAATATCCCCGGAAAACACAGTCAATATAAAGTCCATCGCCATCAAGGCTAAGAGTCCAAATGCAAACACATAAATACCGGTACTGATTGTTGTAATAAGGATCAATCCCAATGCAATAACCAGCTTTATCTTTGTCTTGACAGAATAGTCTTTATCATGAAGGTCAAGAAGTACAGACATATAAAAAATCGGCGTGAGATCCCGTACAGTATTTGGTGCCACATTTACAAACAGCATGGACCAATACCCTAACATTCCTCGACTGTACGGTATAAAGAACATAATACATATCAGCAATGTCGTGAAAAGATTTGCCTTTAAGCGCTTACAGATTTCGAATATAACAAATGTATAGCATAATACAATGAAAATATTGCAGAGTCCTTGTGATAAAAAAATCCTCCCGGTTAACCCATACAAAATTGCCGCCAAACCAACGGTACTGTCCACATCCATGGTCGTTGCCGGAAGATATGTACTCGGGAAAAGAGATTTTTGCCGCAAAACCTCCCTAATGTGAACATAAGCCCCGGATGAATCATAATCTACCAAATCACGTGTATGAAACAAGCAAATATAGAAAAGAAATGCCAACTGTGCCACAAAAACCAATAAAAGCACTATTGTTGCCACATCTACCTTCTTCCATGCCCCCTTTACTTTCACATCCAATTTCCTCCCTCATATAATGCCCGATTCACATTGTATTGGCCAAATAAACGGAGACGGTGGGATTTGAGCCCACGTGCCGGGATGAACCGGCAACTCGATTTCGAGTCGAGCTCGTTATGACCACTTCGATACGTCTCCGTACAACATTTAACATTATATAACAGATAAATTATTGAGACAAGCAAAAAAAGCGTGCTCTAAGGCAAGAGCCTTTCGGCGATATCGTAATTCCAAATATAAATATAATAATCACCCACGGTAAAGTAATCGACGCAATCTCCGAACTGTGTCTTGGCCGTAAAGGCATAGGCCACATTATCGGAAGCACTCATGATCAGATAGGACGAGGTATGATCGGGAAGGAATCTTGTTCCGTCCTCTAACCATTTCTTTGCCTTTATTCCGCCATCAAAGAAAATCCCTGTACACTTAAAAGATATGATCACGGCTCCACCGAATACTTTGGCCACTTTTCCTTTCTCCGAAATTAAATATAATACCGTCGCCAAAGCAAGAATGATTGCGGGAGAATAATAGGACGCACTCGTCAATGTACTCGATGCCCATCCC
>JAILOQ010000165.1 GCA_024690725.1 Lachnospiraceae bacterium | reverse complement strand
CCGCTCATCGAGGCGGCGCACAAAGTTAGCAATAGGTAACTTATGATTATTCTCTTTCTTATATACATCGTTTGCTTCTTCATTCTCGGTCACTATATTTTCTGTATTCACACCTTGCTTTTAAAGCATGGACGTAAAGGCAATCATCAACACCGTGATGGTTGCCATGGAAACCACGGTCGTAACCGTGATCGCGCCGGACAAAAGTTCCGTATCCTCGCCAATCTTCTCCGCCTGCACCAGGGGAAGATTTCCAACGGGCATGGTCGCCATCAAACAAAATCCCAAAACCGTAACATCATCACAGCCAATTGCTCGCAGTACACAAAACATCACGATCGGAAGCAGGATCATGCGCAAAAGAACATATCCCCAATTACGTATTTCCTTGAACCCTTTCGTTACATCGGAGCGCGCGATGGAAACGCCCAAAAACATCATCGACAAAAAGACGGTCGCGTTTCCGATGTAGGTCACACTGCTGCTGATGATCTGCGGCGGAGTATACCGAAACCAGCAAACCAAAAGTGCCAGCACAGCCATGACCGTGCCCGGGCTCAGAATTTTTTTAAGATCTATTTTTTCTTTTCCGTTGCTTAAAACAGTAATCCCATGCGTATAAAACAGCAGACTGTACATGACATTACATACGATGACATATAGAATCGCCTTTTCCGGCAGGATGGCTCTGGCCACCGGAATCCCGATAAATCCGACATTTGTGTAGACCATCATCAGATTATAAAACCGTCGCTTATCCTTTTCTACCCGAAAAAGGAACGGTGTCACCGCGCCCAACACCACCAAAAATACATAGAATAGAAAGCCCAGTATCATGGCTTCGATAAGATCCTCATGACTTGCCTTAAGATCTTCCGACAAAATAGACGCCAAGATCAACGCCGGATTACAGATATCCATAACGATCACCGTGATCCGCCGAGACACATTATCGTCTACAATCTTCTTTTTATATACATAAACTCCGATCGCAACAAGGATGACGATCACACCCATTTGCTGCAAAACTACCGATGCATTCATATTTAAACCTACTTTTGAAAATTCCAACTCATTGTACTATAAAACCGATCTTCTTGCATCTGTTTGCGGAAAATATGTATTATTGTGCTTAAATAGTATTCTTCAGGTCATCTACCATCAAACATCTCTTTCCAAACGCTCTTCCAACTCATATGCCGGAATCGGTTTGGAAAAATAATATCCCTGAATATACCGGCATCCACTTTCTTTTAACAGGTCAACCTGTTCCTTTAGTTCAACTCCCTCCGCAATAACGGGCACTTTCATTGTTTCTGCGATATCCATGATGATACTTACCATCTGCAGCGCTTTCGGATTCTCATGAATATGCTGCGCAAAACGCATATCCATTTTCAACACATCCACAGGAAGATCGAAGAGCATATTAAGTGAAGAATAACCTGTTCCGAAATCATCCATTTCAATCTTGAAACCATAACTGCGTAATTTCTCAACTGCGGCAATCATCTGCTTGGCATTGTCCGCATATGCAGACTCGGTGATCTCCAAATACATATCTTCCACGCCGAGACCGTTTTCCTCTAACATTGCAAGTATTTCCGCACCAAGATTAGGATTATACAAGTCGATCCTAGATACATTCACAGAAATCGGAATTGCATATCCATAAGTATCTTTCCATTTTCTGATCTGCTTTGCAGACTCATTCCAAACATATTCATCCACCATCTGCACCAAACCGTTCTCCTCAAACAGGGGCATGAAAGAAAACGGACCAAGCATGCCATACTCCGGATGGTTCCAACGAATCAAAGCCTCCGCACTGCTAAGCCTGGGTCGTTCGCCCGAAACATCGTATTTAGGCTGATAATACACAACCAACTGATGTTCATTTAATCCATCGTGAATATCATTGATAATACGTTCCGAGAAAATAAACTTCTCCCGCATCTCCTTGTCATAGCTTGCGAAATTTTGCATGAAATTTCCGCGCAGCGTATTGCAGGCAAGTTTTGCCCTCGCAAACCTCTGCTCCATTTCAATATCAGGCTTTGAACCGGTATAAGTACCGATACGCACGCGAACATGCGGTGTCTCCGACAAATGTTGCAAACCTTCCGAAACCTGTTCCTGCAAATCGTCATACCCATTTCTATGCTCCGTGTAAAGCAAGAAAATATCCGCATTAGAACGACATGCAATGCCATCTGTTTCTTTCAAATACGTCTTGATCGCATTCGAAATCTCACACAACACTTCATCACCAAAATCTCTACCGTATATTTCGTTTACCAAATGAAAGTGTTCAATATCCAAAACAACCGCATCCGTTTCGATATCCGGTTGATACCGATCCATCATCTGCGCATACTCGTAAAAGAACGATCTTGAATACAACCCGGTCAGTTCATCCATTCCTGTTGCACGGATAAACTGGCGATCTTCAAAAAGTTCGATGGATCTGGCCACTCTTGCACGAACAGCTTCCGGCATGCCGTATGGTTTCGTAATAAAATCAACGGCGCCAATCTTCAAACTATCGACCTCGGAATGCTCATCCGCAGTCATTACCAAAACCGGAATCGTCTTAAGAATATTCTTATTCTTCAAAATTTCCAAAAGCTCCATTCCGGTCATTTCCGGCATCATAAGATCCAATAAAATAGCGGATAGAATAGACGAATTCTCTTGGATTATTTCCAATGCTTCCCGACCGTTTTGGGCATAAAAAATATGATATTCCTCTTCAAAAATACTTCCGAGAATATCACGATTAATCTCTTCGTCATCAACGATCAGTATGAACCTTTTCATTTTTCCCGCATCCGAAAAATGCATTTCCACGCTTGATACCTCTTTTCTAATAATTCGACTCACATGTATGTAAAAGGGTTATCATATAAATATCATAGCATTGCCATGTTTTTCGTGCAAGAAAAAGAAAAATACTCAAAGCATTGCTTTGAGTATTATAGAGGCGAGTGACGGATTTGAACCGACGATCAGGGAGTTGCAGTCCCACGCCTTACCACTTGGCTAACTCGCCCTATTCCATTACCTATCATATAGAAACTGACACATCGTGTCAATCACTTAGCTCCCCGAGTAGGGCTCGAACCTACAACAACTCGGTTAACAGCCGAGTGCTCTACCATTGAGCTATCGAGGAATATCATAAGGAGGGGCCCGCGAACGTAGTTCGTGGGAAGATTCCTTGTGATCGCGACGTATACGAAGTATGCGGCGCATTGTCGTAAGAGGGGACCCGATCGCGTAGCGATTGGGGAGATGTCTTGCGACACCGGCGAGCCCATCGCGTAGCGATTTTCATGGGCGAGCCTCCCATCATACTTTCGTACATTCAAAACCGAACAAACACTTCAATCAATTCTTATCAAGTTTGCCATAAAACCAATCCATGGTCAAGCCCTCGACCGATTAGTACTTATCAGCTCCATACATTACTGCACTTCCACCTTAAGCCTATCTACCT
>JAILOQ010000164.1 GCA_024690725.1 Lachnospiraceae bacterium | reverse complement strand
AGGTAGATAGGCTTAAGGTGGAAGTGCAGTAATGTATGGAGCTGATAAGTACTAATCGGTCGAGGGCTTGACCATGGATTGGTTTTATGGCAAACTTGATAAGAATTGATTGAAGTGTTTGTTCGGTTTTGAATGTACGAACCAAAATACCATTTATAAAAAAAGTCCGCATAGGACTTTTTTTTATGTAAAACTTATGATAAAATATCGTTGATGGGCGAATGCGTGTACAAATTTACCAAATTTACCGCCTTGACTATGTATGTAAGGGAGAATGGGACCAATGGATACAAATATTTTGTTAGACTCCGGTACGAATGAGTTAGAAGTTCTTGAGTTTATTCTGGATGGTAATTCTTATGGTATCAATGTAGCGAAGATCCGTGAGATCATTAACTACACCGAGGTGACTCCGGTGCCGAATGCACACCCGAGTATTGAAGGTATTTTCATGCCGAGAGATACGATGATCACAGCGATTGATTTAAAGAATTGCTTACAGAGAGGACAGTCGGATCCTAAGGGACTGTTCATTATCACTAACTTTAATAAGTTGGATATTGCTTTTCATGTAGATCAGGTTGTCGGAATCCATCGTGTTTCATGGGCAGATATCATTAAGCCGGGGACAACGGTTTCCACACCGGAAGACGGACTTGCAACGGGTATCATTAAGATCAACGGTAAGCTGATCATCATTCTTGATTTCGAGAAGATCGTTACCGATATCAGTCCCGAGACAGGTCTTAAGATTTCCGATGTTGATGCATTGGGAACAAAGAAAGAGCGTAATGATGTACCTCTTTTGATCGCGGAAGATTCTCCGTTGTTGAATAAGCTGATCGTTGATTGTCTGCATAAAGCCGGTTATACCAATCTCTTACATGTGGAGAATGGTCAGGCTGCATGGGATATCATCAAGGAATGCTTGGATAATGGTTCCTTAAATGATCATGTACAGGGTGTCATCACCGATATTGAGATGCCTTTGATGGATGGACATAGGTTGACCAATCTGATCAAGACAAATGATGCAACAAAAGATATTCCGGTTGTGATCTTCTCATCCCTGATCAATGAAGAAATGCGGATCAAAGGTGAAAAGCTTGGTGCAAATGCACAGTTAACAAAACCGGAAATCGGTAATCTGATCCAGACAGTTGATGAGCTGGTTCTTTAATTTGAGATGTTAACGAAGTCCATCATCGGAAGATGATGGACTTTTTTATTTGATTCACATGCCTGTAAAATCGACGAATGAAATCTAAGATCTTAGAAAATGCGCAAATAGTGTTATATATAGCAGAAACGCAATTGTTATGATATAATACCTATGTTGGTTTTTTAGAATCAGTTTTGAAAGGGAATTCCCAATGAGTTCATCTGAAGATTATTTGGATCGACTGTTACAACAGGCGATGCAAACAGAAGAGAATATAGAGAAGACAGCCGCTGTTCCTGCGCCCGAAAAGAGTTCCAAAAAGTCTGCGGAAGCATTAATGGATGAGATGCTTGCGGTTGCGACCGGTCAGAAATTGCCGGATCCCGAACCGGAACCTATCGCAGAAGCACAACCGATCGAGGAGACAGCTGAGCAGTTCGCAGAAGCACAACCGATCGAGGACACAGCAGAACAATTTGCCGAAACGCAACCGATCGAGGAAGCGCTTGAGCAGCCTGCGGAAGCGGCCGATGTGGTTTCTGAGGAAAAACAGGAATTGGAAGATGTATCCTTGGGCGAGGAAGCTTTGCCCGAAGGGTTTGAAAATGGTACGCCGATCTCAAATGAAGATATCGACAAACTGTTCTCTTTTGATGAAGAAGAAACGCCGGAAGAAGAAACTACGGAAGCAATGCCGGAAGAAGCGTCTGCAGAGGAGTTCGTAGAAGAAGTGCCGGAAGCGCCCGTTGAGGAATTCGTTGAGGCAGTGCCGGAAGCGCCCGTCGAGGAGTTCGTAGAGGCGGTGCCGGAAGCGCCCGTCGAGGAATTCGTTGAGGCAGTGCCGGAAGCGCCTGTCGAGGAGTTCGTAGAGGCGGTGCCGGAAACGCCCGTTGAGGAGTTTGTAGAGGATATGTCGGAAGCACCCGTTGAGGAGTTCGTAGAGGCAATGCCGGAAGCGCCCGAAGCGGAGTTTACGGTGGCGACTCCGGAAGAAGTGCCGGTAGAAGAAATCCCGGAAGAGCCTGTCGCAGAGCCTGCCGAAGAACCTGCTAAGGAATTTGGTGCGGATGATATCGATATGGATGCCGATTTGAACGATATTCTCGGCATTTTGGAAGACGGAAGCATGCAAGAGTCTGTTCCGGTAACGGAAGATAATGCGACTGCGAACGAGGTACAGCCTGTACAGGAACCGTCTGTGCAGGAACCGTCTGTACAGGAACCGGTTGCAGATCCCATGGATGATGATCTTATGGATGAGGATCTGATCGATATCAATGCGGATGTGGATATTGATGAGTTGTTGGGATTAAAGCCGGATACGGATATTCCGGAAGAAAGCCATATCGAAGAAGAATTAAAGGCAGCTGCGAGTACAGAAGCTCCCAAAGCACCCAATTTGCAGGATAAGGATCTTATGGACATCCTTGATGTATTGGGAGATGGGGATGCTGAACTTGCAGAGATCAATGATATTTTAACAAAAGATGAAAACAATGAGTATGTAGCTCCGGAACATATGGAACAACTTGCGGCGCCTGTTACAGAAGACGCCGAGAATCCGGAAGAGGAAGAAGCCGGTAAGAAGAAAAAGAAAAAAGGTCTCTTTTCCAAGTTGTTCGGTAAAAAGAAAAAAGGTGAAGACGAGGAGGATGAAGTTGAGGCTCCCGTTGCTGATGCGGAATCGGATGAAGATATGGAACCGATCGGTGACAATCTTGCCAATGCGTTTGCGGAACCTCCCTCGGAAGAGCCGGTGGTACCTTTCGCCAATCTGGACGGCGGTGAATTGTCCTTAGACGATATGCTCGAGGCATCCAATGTCGGTGTAGACGAAGATGGTGTGCAGGAAATTGCCGTTGATCCCGAGACCGGTTTACCGGTAGGCGGCGATGATCTTGCCGACATCGGTGATAAGAAGAAGAAAAAGAAAGGCTTACTTGCCAGATTATTTGCTCTGTTAACGGAAGAAGTGGAAGACGAGGACGAAGGCGGTGTCGACGCTGTTCTTGGCGAAGACGGTATCCCCGAAAAGGGCAAAAAGGGCAAGAAGAAAAAGAAAGGAAAAGGCAAGAAGGGCAAAGAGGTATCGAACGAAGATATCGCCGCAGAAATGGATGCGGAAGATGCTGCGGCCATTCCCGATAAAAAAGAGAAAAAGAAAAAGAAGAAAGCGAAAAAGCCGAAGAAAGAAAAACCGGTTGAGGTTGAAGAACCCGGAAAGAAGCTGCCAAAGAAGATGGTTCGTCGTATCTTTGTGCTTTGTTTCTCTGTTTTGGTTGCGCTTTTACTGATCATTTTTGTGGTTCCCGGACTTTTGAATACCCAAAGAGCCCGAAATGCATACGAAGACAAGGATTACCAGGCAGCTTATGAGGCATTTTTAGGGAACAAACTAAACGACAGTGATAAGATCCTGATGAAGAAATCCACCATGATGGTTACGCTTGAGAATAAGTATTCTCTTGCAAAAGCATTTATGAAGGCGGAACGTAAGGACAGTGCGTTAAATGCACTTTTGGAAGGTGTTGCTTACTACGATGATAATCTTGCTTCCATAGAGGAATACAATAT
This sequence comes from Lachnospiraceae bacterium, assembly GCA_024690725.1. GTDB lineage: Bacteria > Bacillota > Clostridia > Lachnospirales > Lachnospiraceae > UBA2882. Next base: position 4,155 of record JAILOQ010000164.1, on the reverse strand, counting down.
TGTTGATGAAGCCAATAAGAGACTGACGCTGATCATCGATCTTCTGAGTTCCGAATTTGGCGTATCGGCCGATAATGCAAGAGAATTATTATCGTTAAGCGCGCTTGATTACACACATCGGGTGAAAGAAATTTCGAGTGGTTCCGCACCGGAATTGCCGCCTGCTGATGCGCCCGACGTCAGCGAAAATACCCTTAATGAGGAGCCACCGGCAGAGCAGCCCGCTCCCGAATTAACGGATCCTTTGGAAAGTGAGCTGGACAACTAGATGATTGCGATCATTGATTATGATGCTGGAAATATTAAAAGTGTGGAAAAAGCATTCCGCTACCTGGGGTGTGAGATCATAGTAACAAGAGATCCGAAAGAAATCTTATCGGCAGACGGGGTTGTTTTGCCCGGTGTCGGTGCGTTCGGTGATGCGATGAAAAAACTTGAGGATTACAGCCTTGTTTCCGTCATTCGCGAGGTGGCTGAGAAGCGGATACCGTTTTTAGGTATCTGTCTCGGATTGCAGCTTTTGTTTGAAGACAGTGAGGAAAGCCCCGGAGTGAAAGGGCTTGGTATCTTAAAAGGTCATATTCTTCACATTCCGGAAGGAAATGATCTGAAGATCCCGCAGATCGGATGGAATTCGCTTCGGTTTCCTTCCAAGGGCAGACTGTTTCAGGGGATCGATGAAGGAAGCTACGTCTACTTTGTTCATTCCTATTATCTGAAAGCGGAAAACGAAGCAATCGTAAAAGCGGAAACGGATTATAACGCAAAAATCCATGCTTCCGTGGAACAGGATAAGGTATTCGCGTGTCAGTTCCATCCGGAAAAAAGTTCCGAGGTTGGACTTAAAATATTGAAAAACTTTATTGAAGTCGTGAATGAACAAGCTTAAACAGAGGTATATATGCATACAAAACGAATTATCCCTTGTCTTGATGTCAACGGAGGACGTGTAGTCAAGGGAGTTAATTTTGTCAATTTAATCGATGCCGGTGATCCGGTCGCCATTGCGAAGGCCTATGATGAAGCAGGGGCAGACGAACTGGTATTTTTGGACATTACGGCGAGTTCCGACGCCAGAAATACGGTCGTGGATATGGTCAGACGTGTAGCCGAGCAGGTTTTCATCCCATTCACCGTAGGGGGTGGGATTCGAACCGTGGACGATTTCAAAGCCCTTTTGAGAGAAGGAGCGGATAAGATTTCCGTCAATTCCGCTGCGATCATGCGTCCGGAACTGATCAGCGAGGCTGCTGACAAGTTCGGAAGCCAATGCGTTGTGGTGGCGATCGATGCAAAACGACGTGATGACGGCGGTTGGAATATTTATAAAAACGGCGGTCGTGTGGATATGGGGATCGATGCTGTAGAGTGGGCCATAAAGGCAGATAAACTCGGTGCCGGTGAGATTCTTTTGACATCCATGGATTGCGATGGAACGAAAGCGGGATATGATCTGGAATTGACCAAAACGATCTCCGAAAACGTTTCCATTCCGGTCATTGCAAGCGGCGGTGCGGGAACCTTGGAGCATTTTAAAGATGCACTTACCGAAGGCAAGGCCGATGCGGCTTTGGCAGCTTCTCTGTTCCATTTTAAAGAACTTGAGATAAAGCAGGTAAAACAGTATTTACGCGAACAGGGTGTATCCGTCCGTTTATAAAATCGGCAAAAGTTACATTAACAATAAAGTGTGAAACACAGGGAGGTTAGCTATGGGAAAAATCAAATCTTATTGGATTTCACTGGATGAAGAAACAACGGTAAATCGCAAGATCTTCTTTTTAGAGATCGTATGCACTTTACTTTGCGGTATTCTGATCGGTTTGATCTTTGCACCGTATCGCACATTTATGATCGCGAGCAATAACGAAAACAGTGCAAACAATAATACCGCAAGTAACGAAGATACCGATAAACACTGCAAGGATAAAAAGTGCAAAAAGAAAAAAGGCGAAGGCAAAAACTGTGAAGGCAAAAAGTGCTGTAAGGAGAATTAAATGGCAGCCATCGCGAATGATTGGAAAGAACCTCTTTCCCCGGAATTCGGCAAAGAGTATTACAAAAAGCTATATGCAAAACTGATCGAAGAGTATAAAACACAGGTGATCTTTCCGCCTTCGGACGAGATTTTTTCCGCGTATGAACTGACACCGCTTTCTGAAGTGAAGGTCGTGATCATCGGTCAGGATCCGTATCATAATGTGAATCAGGCGCATGGCCTTTGTTTTTCCGTTCGCCCCGAAGTGGATATTCCGCCGTCTCTTGTGAATATTTACAAGGAATTGCGCGACGATCTGGGATGTTCCATTCCAAACAACGGATATCTGGTAAAATGGGCCAAGCAAGGCGTTTTAATGCTTAACACGGTGCTTACCGTACGTGCGCATCAGGCGAACTCCCATCGCGGGATCGGCTGGGAAGAGTTCACGGATGCTACGATCCGTATCTTAGACGAACAGGATCGCCCCATTGTCTTTATTTTATGGGGCTCTCCGGCGCAGTCCAAAAAGAAAATGTTGCATAATCCGAACCATTTGATCTTAGAAGCCCCACATCCGAGTCCTTTAAGTGCTTATCGGGGATTTTTCGGAAGCAAGCCGTTTAGCAAGACCAATGCGTTTTTGGAAGAACACGGCCTGACACCGATCGATTGGCAGATTGAGGATGTCTGATCACCGGGACAAAGAAGGTCTTACGAAAATAATAAATAATCAGAAAGATGCAGGATAATAAAATGACAAAGAAACCGTTTGTAACAAAAGAACAGCTGGATGAGATCGTAAAGACATATCCGACGCCTTTTCATATTTACGATGAAAAGGGAATCCGTGAAAATGCCAAGGCTTTGAAGGAGGCTTTTTCCTGGAACAAAGGCTATAAGGAGTTCTTTGCGGTAAAGGCTACACCCAATCCGTTTTTGATGGAGATCTTAAAGGAGTACGGCTGTGGCACGGATTGTTCTTCCAAGACAGAGCTCATGTTAAGTGAGGCCTGCGGTTTCGGTCAGGGTGAGATCATGTTTTCATCCAATGAGACTCCGGCAAGCGAATATATCTATGCGGATAAGATCGGCGGTATCATCAATCTGGATGATATCACGCATATTCCGTATCTGGAAAAAGCTCTCGGTAAACTTCCGAAGACCTTAAGTCTCAGATACAATCCCGGTGGAGTATTCACGATCGCGAACGGTATTATGGATAACCCGGGCGATGCCAAATACGGCTTTACCACAGAACAGTTATTTGAAGGATATCGCATGTTAAAAGACAAAGGAGTGGAGCGTTTTGGTATGCATTCCTTCCTTGCCAGCAATACCGTAACAAACGAGTATTATCCGGTTCTCGCAAAGCTTTTGTTTGAGACTGCCGTAAAGATCAAAGAAGAGTGCGGCGTAACGATCGATTTCATCAATCTTTCCGGCGGTATCGGCATTCCGTATCGTCCCGACCAGGAGCCGAACGATATTCGTCTCATCGGTGCGAAAGTAAAGGAAGTATACGATGAGGTTTTGGTACCTGCAGGTATGGGTGATGTTGCAATCTATACGGAGCTGGGCCGCTTTATGATGGGACCTTACGGACATCTTGTAACAACGGCGATCCACGAGAAGCACACACATAAGGAATACATCGGTTGCGATGCTTGTGCGGTCAACCTGATGCGTCCCGCCATGTACGGAGCTTATCATCATATCACCGTTGCGGGCAAAGAAGATGCGCCTTGCGATCACAAGTATGACATAGTAGGTTCCTTGTGCGAAAACAACGATAAATTCGCGATCGACCGCATGCTTCCCGAAATCGAGATCGGTGACAAACTGATCATTCATGATACCGGTGCACACGGATTTTCCATGGGTTATAACTATAACGGTAAATTAAAGAGTGCGGAACTTCTGTTAAAAGAAGACGGAAGCGTAAAACTGATCCGACGTGCGGAAACTCCGAAGGATTATTTTGCGACCTTTGATTGTTTCGATATCTTCAACAAACTTGATTTTGAAGCATAAATTTCTTGCGTATTTAGTTTATCTGTGTTAAACTAAGTTTCGGTTGTGAAAACCGATGCCGGCATGTCGGAATGGCAGACGAGGCAGACTCAAAATCTGTTGTTGGCAACAACGTGTGGGTTCAAGTCCCACTGCCGGCACTA
>JAILOQ010000159.1 GCA_024690725.1 Lachnospiraceae bacterium | reverse complement strand
GAATAAATCTCGCAGTACACATTACACTCACGCACACGACGTGCCACCAGCTGATTGTACTGACCACCGAAATCAATAACGATAACCAATTCCTGTTTCATGGCTGTTTCCTTCCTTGTTTCATCGGATGTTTTTTGCTTTTCTAATTATATAAAGACACTATATCCATGTCAAAATATTTTTATTCATTCATCAGCATTTCACTGATCTTTTGCGCCACGTCCGACACCTGCGTTTGCTCCATCCAGGCTCGGTCCGCCTCTGTTAATAGCTCAAGTTTCCGGTTCTGCGTCACACGATTTAAGGTGTGGAAGTACACAAGCAATTCTTCGTCCTTCATTCCCTTATCCAAAATGCTGCTGCCATAGGCTTCCTTCTCATGCTCTGCCGTTGTTATGATCTGCATCGCAAGCTTCAGTTCCCCGTTTACGTCACTGGCCAGCATCAGAATATCGGGCCGCTTTTTGAGATATTCCAACAGGTACGCTTTTCCTTCCGCAAGCTTCCCCGACCTGATAAAAGAAAATAATTGTTCTTTTACGGCTTTGGTCTCCTTCTTTTCCCCGATCATGCCCACGACGGATTCATGAACCGAGAGGTGATTGACCTTGATATAGACCTTTAATAAAAACTCCGAAATAAAGCCGAAAACCCGTTTGTGGTAATCGTCGTAGCCGCGAAAATCCATCTGCGGTTCCATCTCTTCAAAAATCGAAAAAAGCCAGTTCACATAGGCATCAAACAATTCGCTCTTTGCGATCAGGATATTCCCGAAATACGTTTGATTGCCGTGTACCAGCTCCCGATAGGTCGACAAATACGTTGGATATTTTTGCGCGATCACTTTTTCCGCCAAAAGCAGGTCGTCCCGATTGTGATTCTCACTGTATCCGTCAAAGTATGTCGCGGGCAACGTCAACGTCTTTGTCGTCATGATGTCATACCGCGTTAATATGGCTTCGATCTCGGGTGCGGTATAGACCTTCCCTGCGTCGTTAAGCAGATATCTGCGATAATGACAGCTTCCCTTGATCGATGCCGTGGCACAATTATGAGCTGCCCAGTATAAACCGGTCAGCTCACTGTAATAACAATTCTTTTCGGAGATCTGATCTCCGGTATCGTCCCCAAGATATCCCAGGTCCGCTTTGCCCGCGCGGCCGACCTGGATCGGTACATAGATCGGATCCGACGGCGGATCGAACTTCTTATGGGTACAAACAAAAATTTGAACTTCCTTCATGCTCCATCCCCGTTAATTCTCACCGGCCGATAAATACTTTACAAACTGTTCCGCCGTTCTTCCGCTGATACCGCCGTGAGACAATTCCCACTTATTGGCTTCAGCCAGAATGGTTTCATCATCCAAGGTAATACCCGCCCGTCTTGCAAGACCGAGCGAGATCTCCTGAAACTGTTTCGGTGACGGCTTGGAATAGCAGATCGTCACACCGAAACGGTACACGAGCGAAAGCTTTTCTTCCATCGTATCGCTGCGATGCAGTCCGTTGTCATATTCCATATCGTTCCGGTCATTCCAGGTTTCTTTGATCAGGTGGCGTCTGTTGGAGGTCGCATAGATCAATACATTTTCCGGCTTGGTCTCCACGCCGCCTTCGATCACGGCTTTCAAAAACTTATATTCGATCTCGAAATCCTCGAAACTCAGATCATCCATATAGATAATAAATTTGTAATTGCGGTTTTTGATCTGCGCGATCACATTCGAAAGATTCTGAAACTGATGCTTGTAGATCTCGATCATGCGAAGACCTTTGTCATAGTACTCATTGACTATGGCCTTGATGGAAGTGGACTTTCCTGTTCCGCTGTCACCAAACAAAAGAACGTTGTTGGCCTTCTTGCCGTTAACAAAAGCCTCGGTATTATCAATCAGTTTCTGCTTCTGAAGCTCATACCCGATCAGATCGTCAAGCACGACATGCTCCATATTGTTGATCGCCTGGAAAGTAACCGTTCCTTTTTCATCCACACAACCGATGCGGAAAGCCTTATTTAAGCCAAACATCCCGACACCGTAATCTTTGTAAAATCCGGTCACGCCATCAAAGAACTCATCTTCGTCCTTAGCCGCCGCTAACTTTAAGCTCAGCGCCTGCACCTTCTTGCTGACGTTTTTGTTATACATCAGCTCCGGCTTCCCGATGGCCGTATAGTCAGAAAGCGTGGAAAAACAATCCACGCCCAAGGCTTCTTCCAAATAGGAAAAATCATAATGAAACAACTCTAAAAAGGCCTTGTAATCATTCTTTGCGAAATGATTTACACTGCCGTTTCCCGCTCCGGTCTTTTCCGATGTAAGACTGAACGGGTTTTCGTTTGTGATCAATAAAAAGGTGAGGTAATTGTGCCAAAGATTCGTGTCAAACCCGTAATCGGTTCCGAGGATCAAGAGGTTCTTTACCTGTCGGTAGGCCTGTTCGACCACTTTCTCCTTATCATAGTCCCCGCTTTTTACCTTTTTGCAAATGTCCGCCATCTGCATTAAGATCTCATCCTTCGGATATCCCCCGTAAAGAATTAGTTTTGAAATGATCTGATCCATACATTTTCCTTACAATTATTCGTTGATATGTTCCGTTCCCTGCGCAATGATGCTTCGCACATGATCATCCGCAAGGGAGTAAAAGATACTCTTTCCTTCACGGCGGTTTTTGACCAGCCGATTCTGCTTTAAGATCTTTAACTGATGCGAGATCGCCGATTGCGTCATATGAAGCGCTTCCGCGAGATCGCAAACGCATACTTCCGCTTCGAAAAGAACATACAGAATACGGATCCTGGTACTGTCTCCGAACACCTTAAAGAGATCCGCAAGATCGCTTAGTTCCTCATCGGAGGGCATAGTCTTATTCACGAGTTCCAGTAACTCCGCATGTGTTTCCACGGTATCACAGCACAAAACCGAATTGTCTTCTCTGCTATGCATATGTCGTTCGCTCATTTCATTCTACCCCATCTGTTCTCATTTGAAACATATTTTTCTAAATTGTAACACTTCTTATAACTTTTTGACAAACAAAGCCCGGATCGCATTCAATACGGCAAGCACCATAACTCCGACATCCGCAAAGATGGCCAGCCACATATTGGCAATGCCGAGCGCACCGAGCAGTAAACACAAAAGCTTGATCCCGATCGCAAAGTAAATATTCTGATATACGATGCTCATGCATTTTCTCGCTATGCGGATCGCCTTGCATATCTTCTTCGGATCGTCATCCATCAAAACGATGTCCGCTGCCTCTATCGCGGCATCTGAACCGAGTGCACCCATGGCAATGCCGATATCCGCACGGCTGAGCACCGGTGCATCGTTGATCCCGTCTCCGACAAATGCCAGCTTTTCTTTTTCCGTCTTGCGGCTCAACAGTTCTTCGACTTTTTCCACCTTATCCTGCGGCAAGAGTTCGGCATACACATCATCGATATCCAACTGCGCAGCCACTGCC
>JAILOQ010000153.1 GCA_024690725.1 Lachnospiraceae bacterium | reverse complement strand
TAAGAAGTTGTGATAACATCCTCAAAACCGGCCATACCCGCAATACGGGAAGAAGCCGTGTTATTGGCTGCCAGAGCCTCGGAATTCGTCAGACCGGATCGCTCCGCCTGCTGCCCGAAAAGCTCCGCTTCTTTTCCCATGCTGCGCTGCATCAGTTTTGAAATACCACGCTCGTCCTGTTCGGCAAGTTCTTTGATGATGGTATAAACATCATCGTTTTCCTTCAACCCGAACATATCCAGATGATCCTTGAACCATTCAAGCTCGGTCATGGTCTTAAGTTCGCCTTCCAAAGCACTCTCAAATGATTTCAATACGATTTTGACACCCGCCGGGATTTTCTCGGGATCATTGTTGTATTGCCCTTTGATACCGGCAATGACCGCACGCAATCCATCCTTATCACCGTTCAGTCTCTCGATCTGATTGTTGTAATCCGCCAAACCGGCAAAGAAACCGTCAAAATCGTGCGCAAATAACTTCAGATACTTCTCGGTGACCGCCTTTTTGTTGTCACCCGCAGCGTCCACTTTATTTTTGATCGCTCCGAGAATGCGAAGGGCAAACGTATAGTCGGTGTCTTTGACCTTCCCCTCGAGTCGGTACTCTTCCCGCGCGTTTCGGATGTCAAAGATCTCTTTGTTCGTGTCTATGACAAACTGATCGATCGCGTTCACTTCCTCCGCCGTCTTTGCATTCTTTAACTTCTTGATCTTCTGTTCGATCTTCCGGTCCTTTAGCGCGATCTCATCTTCCTTCATCACACCGTAGATGCGATACAGACTTTCCGGATCCGCTTCGTTGAATGCAACGGCTTCTTTTCTTTTTGCCGCCTCTTCTTCCGTGATCTTCTTATCGCCGGCAAGACTTTCGGCCCTCTCCGTTTCTTTCAGCGAAAATTCCCGAAGCGTCTCCACCATATCCGGCTGCTTGAGCATATCCATGATCTGCTGCCGCTTTTCTTTGCTGTGCGTGAGCGTAGCGATCCTGCGCTTCAGATATCCGTCAAAATCTTCGTTTAAAAGCTTTTCGTCCTTTTTGACATACAAACTCTCCTCGGTAAGCTGATATCTCTTCAACCGTTTCAGATGTTCCTCATCCGTCTCATCTTTGCGTTTTTCCTTCAGCTTGTCTAATCCCTTGATCTTTACGCGATATACATCCGAAGAATTACCCTCGGTCATAAAACGGGCGATCTTTGCCTCCTGGGCACGCGTACGCTCCAGTAGTTCACGCGGATGTTGGATCGACTGTGTTCCCTGTAACATACCGAGCGCATTGTCCACGGCTACCTCAAAAAGCTTCTGATCCTTGCCGATCGTACTGATCATCTGTTTTACTTTTTGCTTCCGTCGTTCTCCGGTGGAATGCTTTCCTTTGAGCTTATGCGACTTTAAATATTTGTCACAGGCATGAAAGGCCGTGATATACGCCGACATCACATCCTTCTTCATCTGCTGTGCATTGATCGCACCGGTTGCAAGACGCGGAACCGGCCCGCTTAAGACGTTGTTCAGGTATGCAACAGAAGACTTTACATGCTTCATTTCTTCGCTTTCGGAATCAAACAGGCGATACCATTTTTTGTCCCGTAGCAAAAGTTCGGAATCATTTTGCATCTTCTGCGCGCGGGTTTGCATTTTTTCCTCCACGGAGTGGAAGCCGGTCGTTTCCAGCGTTTCAATACGGATATTATCCTCCCTGATCTGCCGTTTGGAACGGTTTGTCGTATAGTGCCTTTGTTCTTCCGTAAACTGTGTAATATCAAGTTCCTGCGGGCGATACTGCTCCTGCATATCCTCAACGTTAACGGCCTGTTGGATCGGCGCTTGGTTGAGTTGCTTGTTCTCTTCGCCCATTAAGTTATTATTATCCATTTATCGTCCCTCATTTGTTCTCATCATTTACCAAAGCTGTTCCCCGTAGGTTTCCGTGCGTACATACAGATAATCCGTCGGCGCATCCACGTAGATCGGATCCAGATCGGTTTCTTCGATCTGATCGAAATTCTCTTCCGTTGCCACAAACTCCTCTGCACGTGCCATACGTTCTTTTTCCCGTTCGTAATAATCGGCGGGAGCCCAGAACATGTAGGTATATTCGATCTTGTTGCTGTCCTCGTCATCGTCTTCGATGTAGCGGCCCTGCGTAAAGCCCCAAGCATAGAAATAATCCTCCACGGCTTTGACGTTCTCGATATCGGCAAGTTCGCCCTTCATTAAGAGCCTAACCATCTTCTTGCCGCTGTTTAAGGCTTTATCGTACATGGCGATAAGGAGGTCTCCGCCGACGCCTTCGCCTTCGCTTAACTCCTCAACCGCGATCCATATCACGTCCAGGCTGTCCGCATGGGAAACGTCATAGATCACGATCCCCACGGGCTCATTGTTGGACACCGCCAACACAGCTCCGCAGTTATCTTTTTTGATCTTCTCGAGTTTTTCCTCCGGGGCAAGAAATCTGCCCAGCGTTCTTTGTTCGTAAGTAATGTCGTAAAAATTCATGGTATTCTCCCTTCTTATTTTTCCCACCAATAAGTATTATCTTCTTCTTTCGCAAATTCGCTCTCTTTTTGCGGCAGAAGTTCTTCTTCTTTCTTCTTGATGTCATAAACATCAAATTTCATTGCACGAAGCTCCAGGTTCTTCTTATAGAAATCTTTCCGTTCGGGATCCTGCTCTTTCTTCATACGTGATTCCAGGAGTCCATCCGTCAGATCATTCATCTCATCGTTGGAGAAAGCATCGTATTTCTTATGCGTCATGACGTCATAACGGGCTTTCAGGTATTGCATCAGCGGTTCCATCGCATCGATCCTTGCGCGGATCCTGAGGAGTTGTGCACCCTCTTTTAATTTCTTGCTCCCGAAAGTATCATTGATCTCGATTTCCAGTTTTTTCAATCTGCAATAATACGCATTCAGTTTTCCGTAGTTGGCGATAAAGTCGGTATCGGAAATATAGGGTAAGTTCAAAACCTCCTCGTCCTTTATGGTTTCGGGCCCCATTTTCTTTAACTGTTCGCCAACCTTTACAATATCGCGCTCTTTTTTTTCTTTGAAGAACTTCAATTGATCCACAGTGATGGTCGCAGATTCGTCTTTCAGAAGCGCTTCCTTTTGTTCCCGTCGCTCCTGCATCTGCTCATTTCGGATACGCTCCAGAATCTGCTCATGCGTCAGATTGACAACGCTGCCTTCCACCATCGAGTGATACTTATCACCTACGCTTCCGACCTTCTTTACGCGTTCCACGCTTCGTTCCTGCTCGGCCTTATCGCGATAACTCTTCTGCTCCGCTTTTCCCATAAACTGTTTATATTCCATCTGCCCGCATAAATATCCGCTGTCTTCGATGGAATAATAGGAATTGCCGGGATCGAGCGCGATCTGCTTCACATCCGTGATCTGCTCCCACTCTTCTTCCTCCAAAAGAAACTTTCGCGAAAGGTCATCTTTGGGAAGTCCCTGATCATCGGCCCATTGGTTCAGTACCTTTTCCGCTTCCGCTTTCGAAGCAATGATCTCTTCCATTCGTTCTTTTAAGGCATCATACTTTTCATGCGTCCAGCCCAGATCGATCAGATACAGCAAGGTCTCACCATCCCAATGATCATACATGTACTTGATGCTGTCATACGCCTTTTTGTCCATGTGCAGCATGGCCGGGACGCGAATGGTAGGACTGTTCTTCTCGTCCATGGCTTTCTTTACCGCTTCATCGAGTTCTTCCTTGCTCGGCTGACGACCGTCAATTCCCTTTTCACGGATCTCCTGCGTGATCTTTTCCTTCTCCGCATTCTCATCCTCTTTATAAAGCTCTTCGATTATTTTTTTGTTCTCTTCCCCTTCGGAAAAGAATCCCTTCAGAAGATAGAAATATGCCTGCAGCGAGTAATCGTGATATCCGTGTATGAGCTTTTTCTTATCTTTCTTGGCAAACATATCCAGATCTTCGACCGTAGTCTGCAGTGCTATATGATCCGAGGATTCCATATTCATTGTATTCAATTGCCGGTATTGCTCAAATGTCTTCTTAAAAAGTGCGATCCCTTCTTTTCGCGTGGAAAAAACACCAAAAGCTTTTGCCTTTTCTCTCGCAATAAAGTCTTCGCCATAGCCGCCCTTTACCAATCTTTGCTCGTAGGACTCGGCCAGGTTTTTTGCGGTTTCATCCCGCAGCTTTTTATCCTCGATAAACTGATCTCCGTCTCTTAATACATAGGAATCTTTATCTTCAAAATAAGTACTGTGATCCGCATTGTAAAACATCAGGAGTACCAGCGCCGTAAAATTATCGACGAAAGACGTTACCAACTCTTCTTTTCCCGGGTTATCTTTTTTCAATTGTTCTAAGACGTTTTTTCTTATAGCCTCTGCGCCAAACGAGGCACCTTTCAGCATCATATGAAACGGTTCAGCCTCATAGATGTCCCTTTTCTTCTTGTCTGTGTTAAAGTTCTCATCATAGTAGATCATATCCTCGGTACGATACCGCGGAGCCTTGATCATATCCATGAATTTTCCCTTCGCCTTACCGCCTTCCTTGGTCATGTTGATATAATCATACATGGTGCTCTTTTTATCGACCGTCATCATGAGCGGCGGCAAAAAGCCCTCTCTTTTGGTAGAAACCTCACCTGTCTTGGGATCCTTCACGTCCTTAAAATACTGCTTCAAACTCTTCGGTCCGAACGACTGGTCATGATCGTACGCCTTTAAAGAGCGGATCAGGAGCAACGGATTTCCGTCATCATCTTTGGTCCGTTCCACTTCACACTTGAAATTCCTCCAGTGGCGGTCGGTCTGAAGCGTCAAGGTATCAAACACCTGCAAACGATTCAACTGGCGCATCGCCTGCGGTGTGTAATGGATCGGTGATTTTTTCAATCCATGGATCTTACGAAGATTCTCCGCTTCTTCCACGACGGAAAGCATTTCCTCACCGGGGGCCTCTTCCGACATGGTCACCAATGACATGGTAGCCTTGTCTTTTTGTACCTCTTTGAACTCTAACAAGCTCTTAAAAGAACTTGTGACAACATCCTCAAAGCCTGCGATTGCCGCAACTCTGGAGCTTGCCGTATTATTCGTTGCAAGTGCCTCCGAATCGGTCAGACCGGAGCGCTCCGCCTGCTGCCCGAACAGCTCCACTTCTTTTCCCATGCTTCTTCGAAACAGCTTGGAAAGACCGTGTTCATCCTGCTGCGTGCATGCCTGTAACGCAATGTATACCGGATCGGTATCCGTGATCCCGAATTCGGAAAGATGCTCTTTGAACCATTCCGTCTCCGTCATCTTCTTGAGGTCTCCGGCCATAGCTTTCGTAAATGCCTCGATGACACGTTTCACACCGATGGGCATCTTATCTTCCTCCGGATACGCATTCTTCATGGATTCGATCGTATTTGCCAACGCCGTTTTGTCACCGTTTAACTTTTCGATCCGGTTATTGTAATCCGCTAAGCCGGAAAAGAACTGATCGAAGTCGTGTGCAAAGAGCTTCACATACTTTTCGGTAACGGCTTTTTTATTGTCGCCGGCACTATCCAACTGCGTTTTGATCGCTCTAAGCACGTTCAAGGCAAGGTCGTAATCTCCGTCACTCATCCTGCCCTCCAAGCGATACTCCTCCCGTTCAAAGCGGTTTTGATGTATCTCTTCATCGAGCTCCGAAAGACGTTTTCTTACTACCTCTCGCTCCTCTCCCTTTATCGAGGGATTATCGTAGGTCACCAACAGTTTATTCGCTTCATCATCAAGCTTCCGGATCTCGCTCTCCTTCATCAGCGTATACATTCGGTACAGATCGTCTTTGTTATTCTCATCGAATGCAAGCGCAGCCTTTTGGGCTTCGGCCTCCTCCTTTGTGATCTTCTTATCGCTGCAAAGTCCGTCGATCCTCGCGATCTCATTCATCGAAAATTTCTGTAATTTATAACGCTCCATGGGTTTTTCCAGCTGATTCATGATCGCTGCGCGTTTTTCTTTGCTCTTTGTAAGCGTGTCGATCCTTCGATCCAAAAAGCCGGCAAGGTCTTCATTGAGCAGCTTTTCGTCTTTCTTGACGTAGAGATTCCCCTTCATCATCTTGCGATGTTTCATCCGCCGAACATAGTCTTCTACCCCCTCACCGGGTTTGTGCCCGCCAAATTCGTCATACCCTTTGACGCGTACACGGTAGACATCGGATGAATTTCCTTCCGTCATGAAATATGCAAGCCGCGCCTGCTCGGCTCTGACGACTTCCAAAAGATTTTTCGGTGTCCGCACCTTCGTATAATCGATCTGAAGGTGGAGGGCGTTATCAACACCCACTTCAAAGATCTTCTGCTCATCCTCTAATGTCTTCAGCATCCGGCGCACTTTGTTCTTGCGTCTCTCACCGGTAGAATGTTTGCCCTTTAGCTTATGTGTTCTCAGATATTTATCGCACGCACGAAAGGCCGTGATATATGCTGACATCACGTCTTTTTTCATCTTCGGGACATTGATCCTTTGCGCCCCCTCGATCATCGGAACATCACTGTTTAAGATGTTGTTCAAGTAGGCAACGGACTCCTTTACGTCCTTCATTTCCTTGCTCTCACCGTCAAACAGGCGATACCACTTTTTATCCCGGATCAAAAGCTCGGAGTCATTCTCCTTCTTTTTTACACGGGATACCATCCTTTCCTCAATGCTGTTATACCCTTCTTTTTCCAGGTTCTCGATCCTGAGATTATCGGCTTTGATCTCATCCTTCGTGCGGTCGGTCGCAAAGGTCTTCTGCTGCCCGCTCAGTTCTTCCAGATTCAGCTCCTGCGGTCGGAATTGCATTTGCATATCATCGATCAGTTCCACACGCTTTTTCTTCTTTTCAACCTTCGCCGGAGCTTTTTGCTGATTCAGTAATTGATTGTTATCCACGTAACTGTCCCTCTCTTGTATTCCGTCCTGTAAAAAGAACGTCTATTCTTTACGAAACTCTTCCAACTACCCGGTTCTTTCCATGCTGCTTGCCATAGTACATCCGCTCATCTGCAGAGGCCACAAGCTCTCGGATGGTATCGCCCTCTGTGTACTCGGCGGCACCGATCGTGATCGTGATATGCACCACCTTTTCATCAAGGCGAAACAGATGATTGGCAACGGCCTTGCGGATCCGCTCCGCAACCGTCACGGCAACCTGATACGAATCATCCACAAGAACCAGGATCTCTTCCCCGCCCCACCTGCAGACAACATCTTCCTCGCGGACTTCCTCTTTGATGATGGTAGCCACCTCGATCAACACCTCATCGCCCATTTCATGGCCATAGGTGTCATTCACCGCTTTGAATGAATCGATATCGATCATAAGAAGGCTGAAGTGCTTATCCTTAGACTGTGCTTCGGTTACCCTTTCTTTGAGGATATCATTCATGCTCCGTCGGTTATGAAGATGTGTCAGAGGATCGAAATTTGCATCCTCGGACAGGGTTTTGTTTTCCGATTCGAGGTTTCTCTGCATGAAGCGCACCTCCGCGGAGAAAAGAACGGAAACAAAAAGAATAAATCCAAAACTTAAAAATGTATTGAAATAGTACATGCTGTTCTTTACGTGCTCGGATATATCGCCGTAGATCGGACTGATCCGGTTCGTCATGGCTAACGTAAAGAAATAGATCAGGTAGATCGCGATCGTAACGGCAAATGCGATCCTAAGACCGCGCTTTACGTAAGATAACGTAAAGCACATGTAAAACGCCAGCGAAACCAGACCGATGGTATAGAGCATAAAGCCCCAGTCCCATCCGCACAAAACCGTCGCCATCACCGAGTGAAACATGATCTCGCAAAGGCTGAAGACAAAAAATACCGTCGGCTTCGAAAACTTCGCGATCATGACCACTTCAAGCAGGTAGAACAACACGACACCTACGTTGTAAACGGCGAGCGGATAGATTTCCAGTGAAAAGAACACCCCACAAAACACGAGATGCACAAGCGCCATGACCACGCCCAAAAGCTGGTACAAACGGAGCTTCTCAAACGTCCGCACGCCATTTAGGTACTGCCGTACCATGTGAAACAGTTTACTCATACAAATTCCCTCTTTCCTTCACACAAAAAACCGTATTAATACACCCGGATATCGGTCAGGGCACATTGGTCTCCGGTAAGTGCCACATAGACCGGTGCATCGGCTCCTTTCTTTATCAGCGCAGTATTCTTAATGGAAATGCCCGCATTCTCGGTCATCATGCCTACCTTTCCGCCCCTTACGGAAAAAGAAACCTTGCATTCCATTCCTGCTTTGTTCAGATCCTTCCATGCATCCCAACCGACAAAGTCATCTCCCTTTGTAACGACCATGCGGTTTTCGCAATCTTCATCCGATCCTTCGACCTCGCCGTCAAGACGCATCAGGGTAAATTCCCGATACCCTTCTCCACCCACGGTTCCGTCTTTGGAAGTGAATACCAAAACGTAAGGACAGTGCCATACGAGATGCGCGGTCGGCAGGCTCATGCCGTGGAACTCCAGGCGCATGCCGTCCGTTATCTGTACACTGTCGGTATATCCGCTGCGATACCCATTGATCTGGGTATTCTTCAGATCCGATTCCAATCGGTTTACATAACTTATCTCTTCCGCGATCCTTCCGATCTCATCCGCCTCGATCGCACGGTCGGTCTCATCGACCTTGATGTCCGTGATCGTGCAGTTCTCTCCGGTGATACCGACATAGGCAAACCGTATGCTGTCGGGCAGGGCGCAAACGGCCGTGACTCGCCGTCCGCCGCCGCGGATCGTTATCGAAACATGATCTTCGTAACGACCGAAGGAAAGCTGATAGGTAATGCTCTCTCCGTCGTTTTCGTTTACGGCTTCGGCGCTTACGTTCGCCACAAGGTTTCTGGCCCTGGTACAGATCGTATGTCCGTCAAACCAGACCTCGCCGTATTCCATATATGCGTTTTCGCTGATATCTTCGACCTCGGTGTGTACACGTCCGTCCAAAGAATCGTATAAGACAAGGGCAGGTCCGGAAAACCGGATATTCTCTCCCTGTGTTTTCGTATAGGTAAAGGTGACCTTCGTCTCGTTTCCGGCCACGGCGATACCGTTTGAAATGTCACTGCGGTACCTGTCACAGGTAATGGTATCCTTCCAGATATTCTCGGGTTCATTTCCGCCCGCACGCAGTCTGTATTCGGAATCCGCTCCGATCATGGCAACGATCGCTTTGGAAAACTCGGGATCGTACCGCCCGCCCGCTTCCCGGATGAACACTTCCCTCACACGGGTCTGGGGCATGTAGTTTTTGTAGCTCGTGGGGGTTGTCATTTCATCGTACTCGTCCGCGATCGCAATGATGCGTGCGGCCTCCGGGATCTCTTCGCCCTTTAAGCCTTCGGGATATCCCGTCCCGTCGTAGAGCTCATGATGGTAATGAGCGCCTTCCGCCAAGTACGGATATTCTTCGATCTTGGAGAGGATCTCGGCACCGGCCACGGTATGGTTCCGGTAGATCACACGCTCCTCGTCCGTCAGTTCATCTTCTTTTTCCAGGATCACATCCGGAACGGCCATCATGCCGACATCGTGCAAAAGAGCCGCGAAATAGATCTTCTCGCACTCTTCCTCGTCCTTGCCGGAAAGCCTTGCAATCTCGCGGGCGTATTGTGCCACGCGCTCCGAATGTCCTTTGATATGATTCTTGTTATCGTCGATCGCTTTTGCCAGTGCGGTTGCCGTCCTGGAAAACAAACGGCTCATGCTCTCCTGGCGTTCCTGCATGTGTGCCAGCTGCTGCCTGTGCGCTTCCTTGAGTCTCCTGTCGATGTCCACCAACGAAAAGACGTAGAGTAAGATCGCCATGGCTACCACGGTGATGTTGTTTAAGGACAGCCCGTAAAGGAAGAGCTGTACAAAGGTCGCCAAAACAGGGGCGCTGGTAAACAGCAAAAGCGGGATCCATAAGATCTTGCTGATCTTGGTCCGCAGCTTCAATACGACCGAAAGCTGCAAGCCGATGGCTACGAGCGGAATGAGCATGCTCACAATAAAGCCCGGCGAACGCTGATAGAGATTGTTCTCATCGATCGTGTAATACAGTCCCGTAAACTGGGAGATCACAACGAGCAAAAGTCCCACATAGAGCAGGCCCTGCGATATCTTTAAGATGCGCGGCGCCCCTTTTTCGGGGTAGGCTTCCTTGTAGATCTCGTTCAGATAGATGTTGAATCCGAGGGTTGCGACCAGCACCATGGAAAACACAAAGAAGTTGCCGATGCGCACCATGACAAAACCCATGTCGCTCATGTCCCCGCGGTATGCGTAGGAAGCGCGGTCCATGAACATTAAGATCATCGTCGCCAGCTCAATGATCATAAGCCCCAGCTTCTTTTTCTTCGACATCGTACTCGAGATGGAAACGAAGAGGGCCACGGCGCCGCAGACGCCGCCGAGGATCAGCATTAGATTCAATTGATGGATTCTGAGAAACTCAAACATGTCCTATCCTCACTTCGCACTTTCCGCAGTTTCTTTGATCTTGGAAAGTGTGTCTTTATATGATGCATATTCTGTCAGTACTTCTTCGAGGTGTTCTTCCACGTAGTCCGTATCGTGCTTGCTTGCTGCCATTTCCAGCTTCTCTGCCCGGTAAAACAGTTCTTTCGCACCGATGATCTTTGCGGAATTCGTGATCGCGTGAAGCTTGGCCACGAAGACCTTTTCATCGCCGTCGTTACGTGCGTCTCTTGCCGCCTGCGTACTCTCATCGATCGTGTCGTAAAAGAGCTCGACCGAGAACAGATACGAAGCGATGCCGCCGGTATTCTTGATGCCTTCCGATGCGGAAATTCCTTCCGTCTCCGCCAGCCACTTCTTATCCTCCGGAAGATCGGCAACGGTCTCCTGCCGCACATGTTCTTTGGCCAGGAGAACTTCGTTTTCCGGAAGATGGCGAACGATCGTCTCCTCCAAAAGTTCTGTATCGATCGGCATGGAAAGACTACCGTTGAAGCCTTTTTCCATGTAGTACGCCTCATCGAGCGTGGCATTCGTCGAAAGGGCATAGACCGGAAGGTCGGGATCGGTCTCGCGGATGTGCGCGATCGTCTCCACTCCGTCCATACCTGCCATCATATCGGATAAAAGAACGACATTGTAATTGCCGTATTTTAACTTCTCCAAACAGTCGCTGCCGCTCTTTGCGGTAACGATGAACATCTGCGTGGGCTTTAAGAGATCCTGCAGAAGGTTTCGGTTCATGTCATTGTCGGAAACCACCAAAACGGTAGCATCGGGCGCGATAAAGGAAGGCTCGTAAGGGCTCTGCGCCATCCCGTCGTTTAAGTCCCCGATCGCCTGTATCTCGACGATCTCCTGCTCTAAGGTAAAGAAGAATTCACTGCCCTTTCCGGGTTCGCTCTTTCCCTCGAGCTTGCCGCCCATGAGTGCGACCAGACGGGCTGCGATCTCCAGACCGAGACCCGGGCCGTCATCGCCGGGCACGCGCTTTTCATCCATGCCCTCGTAGGCGGTAAAGATGTTCTTCATCTGCTCGTCCGTGATCCCGATGCCGGTATCCTTTACCGAGAAACGGATCTTACATGTCTCGCTCGTTTTCTCCGTCATCAGAACGTGTAAGCCAAAGCTTCCTTTGGCGGTATATTTGACGGAAGCGTTTAAGAGGTTGGAAAGGATCTGGCGGATCTTCTCGTTGTCGCCCTTTAAGATCTTCGGCAAAGTCGCATCGATATCCGTCTCAAACGTGATATTCTTATCTCCGAGATTGACCTTCGTCATATCGATAACGGATGTGAACAACTCTCTCGTATCGTATTCTCTCTTCGCCACTTCCATCTTGCCGGATTCCATTTTGGTGATATCCAAAAGGTCGTTGATCATGGTAAGGAGGGAGTCGGTTGCATGTCTGATATCCAGGGCGTAATTCACAACGGAAAGGAAGTATCCCTTCGGCACGCCCTCTGCGTTTTCCCGTAAGATCAGTTCATCCGTGCCTGCGATCGTCGTAAGCGGCGTACGGATCTCGTGAGAGATATTCGCAAGGAACCGGGACTTGGCGGTATTGGCCCGCTCCGCTTCTTCTTTTGCCCGGCGCAGCTCCGTATACTGTCTGCGGATAATGGTTCCGTTCATGATACGCCAAACCAAAAAGCCCACAAACAAAGCCACGAATAACACAACAGCCAGTTTTGTGATAAAGAGCTCTTGTAACTTCGGCCGCTTTGTGATGCGGAAGGCCGCATCCTGCAATACATTCTCGCGTGTATTATCCAGTATCTGAATATGCAACGTGTAATTTCCGTACGGAAGGCCCGTATATTCCATGTTCGTGATCTCACTTCTGCGGACCGTGATCCCGTTGTCTTCGCTGCCTTCCAAATAGATACGTACCAGCGGATCGGAAAGGCTGAAATCAAGCACAGCCGGTACGATCCGGATACGCTCATCTCCCGACGGGATCGTATAGACCCCCGCTTCGTTGGGGAAGATCTTCTCGTCTTCGTAATAGAGATCGGCCACATCAAGTTTCACTTCCTCTGCCGAAGCAAAATAGGTGTCGATATTTACCTTTACCACGCCCGTTCTTGCGGAAACATAGAGGTTTCCGTCCGCATCGAGGGCGCTGTAGGAATACGACGTCGGAATGCCGGGCAGGCCGTTGGAAAGCGTATAAAGATCGTAATCCGTCACGGTATCGTCCAAAAGATCTTGCGTCCGCAACCGGAACAATCCGTAGGGGGACGAGATCCAAAACTCCCCGTTGTCATTGGGGAAGACATCGTAGTTGTTGGTATACGGGAAGGAGCTGACGTTTGTCACCTTTCCGTCTTTGATATATTCCACGGTGTTGGAGGTTAAGACCCACACCACATCATTGATCTCATCTTTTTTGATACGGGTGATCACGTCGCCCGTAAGACCTTCTTTTCTCCCGATGCGTTTTACCTTATTGTCGGTGATCGCGTAGATGCCGCCGCCGTCAGAGCCGGCGTAGATCACACCGTTCTCGCCTTCTTCCACCGTCATAAAGACCGTGTTCTCAATACCGTCCGCTTCTCCCACGGTCCTGACCACTTTTCCGTTTTTGATCACGGCAAGGCCGTTGTTGGTGCCGACCAAGATCGCACCGTCTTCGGTCTCCGCGGTACAGCGCACTTCGTTTCCGGGCATTCCGTTTCCTGTTGTGTAATTTTCGAAGGAGCTGTCCTTTTTGTAGCAGATCAGACCGAGGTCGTTGGTAAAGCAGCTGATCCAGACATTGCCTTTCGCATCGTTTTTGATGCAACGGATCCTGCTGTCGCCGATGAACTTGGTCAGATCATTCTCTACCTGTTTTCCGCTTTCGGAGATGATGCGAAGTCCGTGGTCCGTACCGTAATAGAGCATGCCGTCCACAAGACAGGTTGCATTGACCGCTTCCTCTTCCATGCCGGCTTCTTCCGTAAGGTTCGTGAAATTGCCGGAAACAACTTTCATGACGCCCTGCGTCGAAGAAACGAACCACATATTGCCCTGATAATCCGCGGTCATCATCTCGATGGTGGAATCCATCCAAAAATCGTTGACCATGTGGAATACGCCGTTTTCATCCAGATATCCCACCTGTGACATGGATGCGACCCAGACTCTGTCGCATTCGTAACAGATCCAGTGGATATTTTCCAAAGGCTTTACGCCGATCCGCGCCATCTTACTTATGGGATCGCCGAATTTGCCGTAATATACATTGCTCGAACTCGTACCGAAATACAATCTTCCGCCGCGTTCCGGATCGGGCATGATCGTCGTGATGACTTCGTCTCCCAGATCTGCACTTTCATAACATTTTGTAACTTTGCCGTTTTCCACCGAAAAAACCAGACCGTTTTTCGTCTGTCCGTAAATCTGTCCTTTGGCATCCTTGACGAGGCGCAGCACACGTTCGTTGTTGATGCGATCGTCATCCACAAGTGTGATCTCAAAGGCTTCGTTCGCATAGCAAAGACCGGTCGTCGTTCCGATGTAAACACGTCCCATACCGTCCTCCATAAAGGAACGGATCGAGGAAGACGGAAGTCCGTCATCAAGGGTGATATGCGTATATTTTTCTCCGTCTATGACCACAACACCGTCGTCATTGGTTCCAACCCAGATCCGGCCGAAGCTGTCTTCGTATAAGCCTCTGCCGCTCGTAAGGCCTTCGGTAACATCCATCTTTTCAAAGGTCGTGCCGTCGTAGCGGAACACGCCGCTGTAACCTGCGACCCAGACGTAACCGTTCTTTGCCCCGAGGACGAACATGGCATCGCTCGTGGGCAATCCGTTTGTCGCATCATAGATCTTGCATGTATAACCCACATCGGGAATCTGGCCGGTGACCGCATAGCCGCCACCGATCTTAGCCGTCTCGCCGTCCGCTTCGGTTGCGGTGATCTCCGTTTCGGTGATCGCGGTTTCGTTTATTGCGTCTGCCGTGATCTCCGTCTCATTGATCGCGGCTGTGATCTCATGTGCGGACGCAACGACCGGGGATGCACCAAAAAGTGCCCCGGATAACATCAGCGATATGCAGGTCAGACTCGATAGACTTCTCTTACGCATTCTTCGTAAGCCTCCGTTACAGTTGATTGTACTTTTTCAAAACTTCTTTTACTTCGTCCAAAGATTCCATAAACACTTCCACACATTTCGGATCAAACTGGGTACCCGAGCCCTCCTGAATGATCTCAAGCGCCTTTTCCAAGGGGAACGCCGGTTTGTAAACACGCGGCGAAGACAGTGCATCAAAGACATCCGCAACCGCCATGATACGTGCGGAAAGCGGGATCACCTCGCCGTGCAGGCCTTCCGGATAGCCCTTTCCGTCCCAACGCTCATGATGGTAAGCCGCCATGTTACGTGCCTCTTTTAAGTAACTGTCGCCCTGTACGGTACTGATCGCACGTTCCATAATGATCTTACCGACCGTTGTATGCGTCTTCATAATGGCAAATTCTTCGTCGGTCAGCTTTCCGGGTTTATTGAGTACCGCATCCGGAATG
This sequence comes from Lachnospiraceae bacterium, assembly GCA_024690725.1. Taxonomy (GTDB): domain Bacteria; phylum Bacillota; class Clostridia; order Lachnospirales; family Lachnospiraceae; genus UBA2882. The sequence continues at coordinate 8,000 of JAILOQ010000153.1, read as the reverse complement.
TTGATCTTTCCGACATCGTGAAGCGGTGCGCTCATCTCAACGTCATACATATACTTCGGGGTGAGCTTCTCCGCATAATATCCTTTTTGCTGCAGGCCATTCAATACGATCCTTACGTAAGCCGCTGTCTTTTGAATATGAGCACCCGTATCGGAATCGCGGCTCTCGACAAGGTCTGCCATCGTGACTAACAGACCGTTTTGCATCTGCGCCGTCGTATCCGCATAATGGCGGATGTCGCGCATCTGCTCTGCCATGGATGCCGCCATATCCGAGATTGCCTGATACATCTTCTCTACTTCGTCTTCGGTACGCACATCGAGTTTGCGCAACTTTCTTACGTTCTCATCCAGCTTTGCCTGATCGTCCTTGGCATCCACGAATCCATCGATGCATTCCGCAATGCTGTTGATCGGATATACCGTATAGTATCCGGTCACCCACATGGCAATGACTAAGATCAGGAACAAAAAGCCCGTCAGACTCAGTGCCATACGAAACGCAATATTTCGGATATTCGTCGTTATATAATCCAGCGATGCAACAACAGCGACATGACAGACACATTCTCCGGACTTCGTCAGCACCGGTTCAAATACGGTGATCGTCCAGTGATCGTTCGTCCGATCTTTGATCGGTCCCACTTCTTTTCCGGCATACAGATCAAAAAGATAAGACCAGTCTCCCGTAAGCTGCATCTCATCACCCGGCGCAAGTGCCGTTTCTTCATCTTCCGTTAAGTCAAAAGCAACAAATGCACCTTCTTCGGTAAAACGAGCCACATAGAGCCGTTTGATATGGGAATTGCTCGCACGGACACCGCCCAGTAGTCTTTTTGTATCATCATATCCGTTTGTTGCGGACCCGCGGTCCAAATACATATCCACCTTATCGGCATTGATGTTAGCAGCTGCAAACTTTGCCATATCCCATGACTGGGTCACATTATCCGCCTCCGAAGACTGCAAAAAGAGATTGATACCGATGCAGGCCATGATAAATACCAGCGCAAGACTGATCGTGACGATCAAAAATGTTATACGGGAACGCACCGAATGTGCGACATCCTTGCCCCAGAAATTGATCTTTTTCACTTCGCTTTTGGATAACGGTTTTTGCTGCCAACCGCTGTTTAAGATCTGTTCGCCGAATTCTTTCGGGATAAAACGGAGGATCAGCGCGGAAAGAGCAAGGGAAAACAAGATGTTTACAAAGGACAGTAAAATATTGATGAAAATGCAAAGACTGAAGCGACTGATATGCGTAACCTCATACATATTTTCTACGGTCTCAATTATTCTGAAATCTGCTCCGCCGCCCAAGATGCCCCACTGAACGATCCCATAAAGACCTCCGCGGATCAGCGCCGAAGCCAAAATGAAACTTGCATAATCTCTTACCCTCGACTTTCCGCTCTTTACAAATGCGGCGATGGCAAGGGCAAAAACGGCATCAATGAAAATATAGTATAACGCCTCCGAATCGAGGAACATACAGATCGTTCCGGAAAAGACTGCGGTCGTCACACCCGGAAAGATTCCACCGATCGCTGCGACGAGCATTGTGCCAAGCACCTCCGGATAGACGATCCATCCAAATGTTTTCGCCAAAAAAGAAAACAATACATTTATGAAAATGCCGATCAAAACGGCCAGTGCACGTAAACCGGCTCCTCTTTTGTTTCTACCGTGATGCATCTTTGTGTACTCTCCTTAAAAACAGCTGATCTGTGTCAGTTTCAAACAGGGATTTTCTTACGGAATCGCAGAGTACTCCCACATTAAATTTTACCCTACAACACGCAAAAGTGCAAACAAAAAAGGCCCAAACCATTCGGTTTGGACCTTTCGTAACATTTACTCCTTTTACTGATCGAAAAACTCCATATCTGCCGCAAGGAACTCTGATACCTGACGCAAGGACTGTGCATTTTCGGACAGCCCCGAAACCGTCTCGCTGAGTTCTGCCATCGATGCTCCGGTTTCCTGACTGGATGCGGCATTCTCTTCGGAAATCGCAGAAAGGGAACTCATCGCTTCCACAACCACATCCTTCGCTTCCACGCAGGCCTCTGCGTTCAACGCAATCTTCTGTACGCCCTTTGTGGTGATGTCGATATCTTCGATCATCTTATTTACGCTGGAGAAGGTCGTCTCAATTACTTCACGCTGCTTTACGTTGGTCTTCTGTACGTTCTCTGCCATGGTAACGGCCGCCTGAGACTCACCGAGCAACGCATCCATTTCGGAACGGATCATTTCTGCCGACTCATTGGAATCGAGTGCCAGCTTGCCGATCTCTTCGGCAACGACTGCGAATCCGCGTCCTGCCTCACCTGCTCTTGCCGCCTCAATGGAAGCGTTCAGGGAAAGGAGATTCGTCTGGGATGCAATACTGGAAATTGCCTCGACCATGCCGTTGATACGTCCGACCGCATCGCTCGTCGCGCTGATCTTTTCGGAAATACCGTTGATCGCGTGATCCATCGTCTCGGAACTCTCTTTGAGCTCTACCAGACTGCTTGCGGATTCTGCGGAAACCTCCTGCATTCTTCCCGCAATATCGGTAAGTTCCATCGTAGATGCCTGCACATTTGCAACCGCTTCTTCGATCTTCTCGATATTCTGCGTTGCATGCTGGATCTCTTCCGCCTGCTGTGTAGCACCCTGTGCAATCTCCTGTACCGCACGGGATACGCTCTCTGTATTCGAAGAGATACGTTCCGACATGGTTGCAAGAGATTCGGATGACGAATGTACATCGCCAGCGCCTTGCGAGATCTCTCCAACGATGCCTTGGAGTTTATCCACCACATCATTGGTATGTGTTGCAATCTGACCGAACTCATCCGCTCTCGCATCGTAACCTACCACCTTCTTGAAGGAACCGTTTGCAAGTCCGGACAGCGAAGCACCGACTGCCTTCAACGGCTTTGTGATGGAATTTGCAAACAGGACACCGACAAAGATACCGACACCGATGAAGATGATACCCAAAACGATCTGGATCAGAATGGTGCGATACACGCCTGCCAGTGCAACTTCCTTTACACGGCAGCTGGCAACAACCCAACCGCTGTCTTCAAATTTATCCCAGGAAATGATCCATGTATCTCCCATGAATTCGGACACATAATCCCCCCGTAATACATCTCCTCTGGACTCCGTGTAGAACGGATTTCCATCCTGCATCTCCGGCTCTTCGATATTGATCTCTCTTGCGGAATGCGCTACAACCGTACCGGTTCTGTCGACTACCACGATCTCCTGACGATCCTGTGTCACGTCATCGGCGAGCATATCATGCAGAGCGCCGCAATCGTAGTTACGCTGAACAATACCGATCGGCTTTCCATCCGTACCGATGACCGGCACCGACATGGTAAAGATCGCGGTTCCCGTAGACTTGGATACCACCAAGTCGGAAATATAGTACTCCGCTCCGCTCATGGGCGCCGTGAAATACTCACGCTCCGCTACGTTAACCAGCTTACCGGTGGTACGGATCCTCTGTTCACCGTCCGCACCGGACAACGCCGTATTGTTTCCGTCTGCCATATCCGCATCGATCGCAAGCATCTGATTGAGAAGCTTCTCCTCGATATCGGCATCCGTATAGTTTCCTTCCAGATAAGCCACCGTCAGATGCGATGCGGCGAACTGCTTCAACGAAGCCAGATTCTTTGCATAGATCAGTTCGATCTGCTCCTGTACCAATTCTGCCTGCGCGGTATTCACCTCGTAAGCATTGTCCGTACCCTGATTTGACGAAATGACCAGACTTGCGATCGTTAAAAGCAACGCAGGAATGGTCACGAGACCGGTCATGATCAGGATCAACCGTGTTTTCACACTCTTCAGTTTTTTCATGAACCCTCTTCCTCCATTTACATAGTCTCGGGCAGGGCGGCTCCCCAAAGCCTTTATCGTATTTGCCTAAACCCGAATAATATTATAGCATTTTCATCAATAAACGACAATAATTATCGATCATTTTTTATCAAATCTGAGTGCACGCGCCGGACAGGATCGGATGCAGTCACCGCAGCGTATGCATTCCGCAGAATCCGGGCATTTGGTCGGATCTACCTGCATGTTACAAGCCTCCTTACATTTTCCGCATTGGATGCATTTATCTGCATCAAACTTTAAACGTAGCACGCTGATCTTGTTAAACAGCGCATAGAACGCACCGAGCGGACATAAATATTTACAAAACGGCCGGTGAATGAACATGCACGAGGCCAGGATGAGCACCATTACAAGCACCTTCCACTGAAACAAAAATCCAACGGTAGCCCTTAAGCCTTCGTTAAACGTAACGAGAAACGCACCGCCCTCGAGCGTTCCCGCCGGACACAGATACTTGCAAAAGAACGGCTCTCCCACACCGAGTTCGTTGCGATACGCTAAGGGAAGTGCCACGACCAATATCAGGAATACCGCATATTTCAAAAAGCGGAGTACGCGATCCGCCTTCTTTGGCAAGGTGATCTTGGGTACCGGTACGAGATACAACAGCTCTTCGATCAATCCGAAAAGGCAGAGCCAGCCGCAGATAAACCGGCCGACCAAGAGCCCCACGGCCGCCAAAAATCCCAAGACGTAAGCAGGGACCTTCCGGTTTCTCGCGGCAAAGAACGACTGCATCGAGCCGATCGGACACGCAAAAAGCGCACCGGGGCATGAATAACAATTCAAGCCCGGTACGCAAAAATGTTTCAAAGGTCCTTTGTAGATCGTCGCGGTCAAAAACCCCTTCACATAGGCGTTTGACACAATGCCGTTTCCGATCTGAACCAGTTTTCGGATCACTCCGATGTCCTTCAGTTTTGCAAAAATACGTTCTTTTTTCATCCGATCCCGATGCATTCGGTACATATCACGGCCGCTTTGTGAAACACGTCGACAAGGTCACCGCTCACGATCCCGTACGCGGTAAGCGCAAGGGAGACAACCAGCAATATGTATGTTATGTAAACCGATTTGTTTTTCATCTTACATTCCGTATGCTTTCTTTACTGCTTCAAACTCGGCAGAATCGGTGAATCCGCTGACGATCTTCATGCGATCGCCTCTTTTTTCGATCTGTTCCAGCCAGTAGGCTTTTCCTTCGGTGTCGGATGCGCGGTCAAAGCACACCTTGTAAAGGATCTCAACAAAATCGGCATCCGATACATTCTTGTTCGTGAACTCTTTCGAACTTAAGAATCCGGTGACTACCTCTTCCGGCGTGGACACTTTGGTATTCAGTTTATTCGTCCAATGATCGATACCGCCGGCCTCGCCGTCACGTCCGAGAATGTACTTATAATTTCGTGCAACAAAGAGATAGGCGCCTTTGTTATATGTAACCGTTCCGTCCGCCTTCATCGAACCTCTCGCGATATGCAACTGATCGCAGAGATTGCCGAACTCCTCCGAATTTGCAAAATCCGCTCTTAACTCGTCGCGGGATGCTCCGTTTTTCATCTTATCCTGCCAGTACTGCACTTCATATCTTCCCGCAGACCGGTTAAAGTAAGCACTGTAGAGCATCGAAATATATTCTTCGTCCGAAAGAGTTCTCGCACTATATTCTACACTACTTATAAAGCCATTTACAAGTTCTACTCCACTGATCGTTCTGTCGCAGATCCGACCCAGCCAGTAGCTCTTTCCTTCCGCATCGGATGCTCTTCCCAAGACACTCTGATAAAGGTTTTCGATGTAGTCAGCAGCCTTCACGCTGTCTACCGGTGTGATCCCGGCCGTCGTATCATCTGCCGAAGTCGTATCATCTGCCGAAGTCGTATCATCCGCGGAAGTCGTATCATCCGCATCGTCTTCGCCGATGACAACGTCTTTCTTTGTCCAGGTACCGCCTTCGTAATCTGCGATAAACACGGTATAGTCACCGTCTGCAAGCTGCAGGCCGTCCACGGTTCCGGAGAACTTTCCGTCCTTAACGGCGAGTGTTCCCATGCCCACGATCTCGCTTTCCTTGCGCAGCTGAACGGCTACGGCGGAAGCCTCCGTGGAACCGCTTACGGTAAAGCTTTCGCTGTCGGCGGTTGCCGTTGTCACGGTCACCGGTTTGTTCGCAGCAAATATTTCGGTCGGCAGTACTGCTAAAAGAAGCACCATAAATAAGGTTGCGATCATTGATCTCATCATGTTTTTCATTCTTCTCGCCTCCTTATTGATACCAGTTGATCTGGCCGTCCCAATAGACACCTTTTCCGGAGCCTATCTGTGTGCCACCGTATGAATCTTCGCCATCATAACCGGAATTGATGACCGTCGCACTCAAACCTCCGACGTTCTGACTGATGATGGGATTTCCCCATACACCGTTCGCATCCGGTCCTTCTGCTGCGGGTGCATAGCCCAAAACAAAGACTGTCGTAGCTACGCCTCCGTTTGCCGCCGGAGCATATCCGCCGGAAGCATGAGGGATGATCGTATTTCTTCCGTCATCGTAATGCACGTTCAAAGAAAGGTTGCTTGAACCGCTCACCGTCCGGTCGTTGGTCGGATGGTAATAAATTGCGTATATCAGGATCTGCTGCCCGGCATTGTAATCATAGTTATACTGAAATTGACTTCCGTTGCAATCCACGTTCAATGTTCCGACCTGTGTTCCTTCTCCGTTATCCATGGTATAGATCGTTCCTATTACCAGACCGATGCGCTTGATCGTGATATCCTTCTTTATCCCGTTACTGTAGGTTACGGTTAACGGTATCGTATCGTAAAAGTTCGATGCAAAGCTCAGATTCACGTTATTAAGATCGCTCTTGTCGATCGTGATACCATCGGACAAAGATGCATCCTTTAATGTTACATCCGTCAAAACGCTTTTCTCAGATCCCACCAATGCACTTGTAAGCGGCTTTAGCGTCAACGTCGAGTTTCCGACATACGCAATGGCTTCGGCATCATCCCCGGACCGGAAGATCGAATCCACGGGCGCATCCCCGGATTTTAAATTGCCGACGTTTTGCGTTTCTCCGCTGCCGGCAACGGCAAGGTAATACTCGGAATTCTTCAAAACTCTCAGCATTCCGCGGTAATTGCTCATATCCATCCCGGTAGGGCTGTAGGACGACATATAGCTGATGTTCAGTGTATATACCCCTTCTGTCTCACATACGACGGAGGTACAACCGTTTCCGCCAACCTTTACCGTTCCGTAGTCATCTACATTAATAGCCACTCCGTCTTCGCCGGATGCCGTAAAACGAACAAAATCGTTTGCCATGTCACGTCTGTACCACGACGTACCCGTGCCGGTGGATTCGTTAAAATCCGTGCAGACCAGGATATTGTTATTGGGAAGACCCTTATATACCCGCAACGTACTCGTGATCGCATCTCCGGTATTGCTACGCCCCCAGTTTACCATTGCTGTCACATAATCCTGCACGGCTCCGCCAGAACTACCGGAGCACGTAATATCACCGCCCGACGTAATGTTTATTCGATTTTTAAGTTCATCAACTCCGTTATCAAATCTTTGTTGTGCTTCCGTAGAATTATCCGCGTTGATATCCCCGATCGGAAGATCGAAGGTACCGAACATGGACACCTGAATGAACCGGGCATACAATTCTTTGGCAAGCGCTTCTTTCAGATCATCATCATCCGTATAACTGTACGCATAAATATAGCGGGATGCTTCTTCGACAATTCCGGGATCCCCCTCGTTTTTCCAGCAATAGTAGATCAAAAACCTGTTCAGATTGATCTCATTTTCATTGATCAGGTTCGGAACGGTGTATTCTACGGTAACATCCATTTGTTGCGCCGGATCGATCGTTGATAAATCCGGTGTGACCGTAATATTCCTCGTCACATCCGTAGGATTCGTTGTCCAATCCGCACGGAATTCTTCAAAGCTTGCCTTGATCGTATGATCACTGTCCACTGTAACACCGGTGATCTCCACCTTAAAGGTCACGTTCGTCCCCGATGTTCCGGCCGGCGCCTCATAGATATTCTTCACCGCGCCATCTCCGG
>JAILOQ010000137.1 GCA_024690725.1 Lachnospiraceae bacterium | reverse complement strand
GAAGATCAGGTTAAACATCCCGATGATGAGTGCCGGTATGGATACGGTCACAGAGCACCGTATGGCGATCGCCATGGCACGTCAGGGAGGGATCGGTATTATTCATAAGAATATGTCGATCGAGCAGCAGGCGGAAGAAGTGGACAAGGTAAAGCGTTCCGAGAACGGTGTTATCACCGATCCGTTTTCTTTGACCGCGGACCATACATTGGCGGATGCAGATGCGCTGATGGCAAAGTTCCGTATCTCCGGTGTACCGATCACCGAAGGCAGAAAGTTGGTCGGAATCATCACAAACCGTGATCTGAAGTTTGAAGAAGATTATTCCAAGAAGATCTCCGAATGCATGACCAGTGAGAATCTGATCACCGCAAAGGAAGGCATCACACTCGACGAAGCAAAGAAGGTCTTGGCAAAGGCCCGCAAGGAAAAGCTTCCGATCGTGGATGATGATTACAATCTGGTTGGTCTTATCACCATTAAAGATATTGAAAAGCAGATCAAGTATCCGCTCTCCGCAAAGGATGAGCAGGGACGACTGCTTTGCGGTGCCGCAGTCGGCATTACCGCAAACTGCTTGGAGCGTGTGGCTGCGCTCGTAAAGGCAAAGGTCGATGTTGTCGTTTTGGACAGCGCGCACGGACATTCCGAGAACGTCCTTCGTTGCGTTCGCATGATCAAGGAAGCATATCCCGATCTTCAGGTGATCGCAGGTAACGTTGCAACAGGCGCAGCGACCAAGGATCTGATCGAAGCCGGCGTGGATGCCGTAAAAGTCGGTATCGGCCCCGGTAGTATCTGTACAACGAGAATCGTTGCAGGTATCGGTGTACCGCAGATCACGGCCATCATGGACTGCTACGAGGTTGCCAAGGAATATGGTATTCCGATCATCGCAGACGGCGGTATCAAGTTCTCCGGTGATATGACAAAGGCGCTTGCCGCAGGCGGCAGCGTTTGTATGATGGGTTCCATCTTCGCAGGATGCGATGAGTCTCCCGGAGAGTTCGAGCTCTTCCAGGGACGTAAATATAAGGTATATCGCGGTATGGGTTCCATTTCCGCGATGGAGAATGGTTCCAAGGACCGTTATTTCCAGGCCGATGCCAAGAAGCTGGTACCGGAAGGCGTGGAAGGCCGTGTGGCTTATAAGGGAACGGTAGAAGATACCGTATTCCAGCTGATCGGCGGTATCCGCAGCGGTATGGGCTATTGCGGAGCAGAAAATCTGGAAAAACTGCGTGATACGGGAAGATTTGTTAAGATATCGCCCGCAGCACTTCGCGAATCTCATCCGCATGATATTCATATTACGAAGGAAGCGCCGAACTACAGTGTCGACGGGAACTAAAGAACATGCAGTATTTTTTTGATAAAAACAAGGTACAAAAGGTGCAGGAATATTTCTGCACCTTAACCCATTTATTTGCATATCTGGTGGACGAGAACGGAAACCGCTTAACCGAATGGGCCGGGGATGAAAACGGTGTCGAGGTGTTAAAACGAAGCCTCGATGAAGAAGAATTCTACCAGCTTTATAAACGTGTTTCCAAAAGCGGTCTGGAGGACATCATTGTGGTCCCCAGCAGCTACGATAACGTCAAACTCGCAGGTGTCAGTGTCAGCTACAAAGGACAGAAGAAGAACACCTGGCTTTTGTGCGCCGTTTTATCGGATGTCAAAGAAGGGAACCTTTTGGGTGTACCGGGTGTCGGGATCAACGAGAAGCAGTTCTACAATGCCCTGGATCTTTTGGCAGAGGTGGAACAGCTCATCTTAAGTACCGAAGTGGAACTGGTGCACGTGAGTGCGGAGCATGAGAGAAGCCGTGAGTCGGAGGACGAATTGTCCAGGGGCTTGAAGCGCGCCGAAGCCATGACCGCGATGATCCGTTACCTGGAAAGCGATGAGGGCTTTGACAGGGCCTGTGATCCGATCCTTGAGATCGTGGGGCATTATCTGGAAGTCAGCGGCGTACGCCTGTTTCAGGTGCTGCCGGACGGCAATCATGTCAATCTCATCAGCCAGTATACGGCGGAGCATGTCGTCAGTGAGTGCGACCGTACGGTAAATCTGGAACGGTCGGACCTGATCGTAGGGACCAAGACCTTGATGGTATCCTCGGATACACTGGTATCTGCCGGTGTCCGCGGGGCCATGCTCAAGCGTCATATCAAGGCGGTCATTTCCGTGCCCGTCATGTTAAACGAAAAGCCCGCGATGTATCTGGTCGTAAACGAGCTGGAAAAAGAACGTGTATGGCGACTCGACGAAGCGAAATTTTTGGGCGATGCGGCGAAGGTCATTCAGAGCCTTTTGCGCATGCGCGTCCAGAAGACGTCGTTGGAAGGGTCATATGCATCGGTCGGCACCATCTTAAACAATGTCGGCTGCTGTATTTACGTGCGCGGCAGAAAGAACGGGCAGTGCCTGTTTGCAAATAAGCGCACCCGCGAGATCTTTGCGGAGGAGATGCAGGAAGGTACGATGGAAAAGCTGCTTTCCAAAGCCAAGGCATTATCCGTGGCTCCCGACAGCTTTGAACTTTATCATGATGCGACGGAGCACTGGTACGATCTGTATCGTGCGGAGATCGGATGGCTCGACGGACAGATGGCCGATCTTTATACACTTTATGATATTACGGACAAAAAGAAATACCAAAAGAAGATCGAACAGCAGGCCAATACGGACTTCTTAACGGGAATGTACAACCGTATGTGCTGTGAGAGAGATCTGGCGGCGGCGATCGACCGCGTCAAGCGCGAGAACAGCCGCGGTGCGATCTTATATATGGATCTGGATGACTTTAAGCAGGTCAATGATACCCTGGGACATCAATACGGCGATGAACTCTTACAACAGCTTGCGGAGCGTGTGGCTAAGATCCGCGGTCTGGAGGGCAGATGCTATCGAATGGGTGGTGACGAATTTGTTGCCATCATCGTACCGGAGCAGTTTAGTCGCAGAGAAAAGATCCTTAGGGATGTAAACGCCGTGTTTGAGAAACCGTTCTTTTTAAAGGAAGCGGACTATGACTGCAAGGTCAGTCTCGGAAGCTGCATCTTCCCGGATGAGGCGGATACGGTCGAGGGTATTATCAAAAAAGCCGATACGGCGATGTATGATTCAAAACGTACAAATAAAGATGTGAAGGCATCAAAAGAGGATTCTGAGTGAGGAGAAGCAATGGAAAACGAAGAAAAAGTTTCACGCAATTTTATTGAGATGGAGATCGATAAGGATCTGGCAGAAGGGGTGTATGATACGGTACATACCAGATTTCCGCCGGAGCCCAACGGCTATCTGCACATCGGTCACGCCAAGAGTATCTTGTTGAATTACGGTCTGGCCAAGGAATACGGCGGCAAGTTCAATATGCGTTTTGATGATACGAACCCGACCAAGGAGAAGATCGAATTCGTGGAATCCATCAAGGCCGACATCAAGTGGCTCGGTGCTGACTGGGAGGACCGTTTGTTCTTTGCTTCCGATTATTTTGAGCAGATGTATGAGGGCGCCGTAAAGCTCATCAAGAAGGGGAAGGCTTATGTATCGGACCTTTCCGCGGATGAGATCCGTGAGTACCGCGGAACCTTGAAGGAGCCCGGCAAGAAGGATCCGTATTCGGACCGGACGATCGAAGAGAACTTAGATCTTTTCGAACGCATGAAAAACGGCGAATTTGAGGACGGAAGCAAGGTGCTTCGCGCCCGTATCGATATGGAAAGTGCCAACATCAACATGCGGGATCCCATCATTTACCGTGTGGCACATATGACCCATCACAACACGGGAGATAAGTGGTGCATCTATCCCATGTATGATTTTGCGCATCCCATCGAGGATGCGATCGAAGGCATCACACATTCCATCTGTACCTTGGAATTCGAAGATCACAGACCGCTTTACGACTGGGTGGTAAGAGAACTTGAGTATCCCCATCCGCCGCGTCAGATCGAGTTTGCAAAGATGTATCTGACCAACGTCGTAACCGGAAAACGTTATATCAAAAAGCTCGTGGAAGACGGCATTGTGGACGGCTGGGACGATCCCAGACTTGTTTCCATCGCAGCACTTCGCAGACGCGGTTATACACCGGAGTCGATCCAAAAATTCGTGGAGCTGTGCGGTGTCAGCAAGGCAAATTCTTCCGCGGATTACGCGATGTTGGAGTATTGCGTAAGAGAGGATCTGAAGTTGAAGAAGAGCCGTGTGATGGCAGTGCTCGATCCGATCAAGTTAGTCATTGATAACTATCCGGAAGGACAGACGGAGATGTTAGAGGCGGCTAACAATATGGAGAATCCGGAGCTTGGAAGCCACGAAGTACCGTTCGGAAGAGAACTCTACATTGAGCGTGACGATTTCATGATCGAGCCGCCGAAGAAGTATTTCCGTCTTTTCCCCGGAAATGAAGTGCGTCTCATGCATGCTTATTTTGTAAAGTGTGTCAGCTATGAGACGGATGAGACCGGCAAGGTGACCGTGGTACATTGTACGTACGATCCGGAGACCAAGGTCGGCAGCGGCTTTACGGGACGCAAGGTAAAGGGCACCATTCACTGGGTACCGGCCAAAGAAGCCGTAACGTTGGAAGCCAGACTGTATGAGAATATCATCGATGAGGAAAAAGGCGTTTACAACGAGGAAGACGGTAGTCTGAACTTGAATCCGAATTCCATTACGGTATTGAAGAATTGCTATGCGGAGCCGTGTATCAAGGGTGCAAAGGCCTATGAAAGCTTCCAGTTTGTAAGAAACGGATTTTTCTGTGTGGACTATAAGGACAGTACGGAGGATGCACTTGTATTTAACCGCATTGTTTCCTTAAAGAGTTCGTTCAAGTTGCCAAAAACGGAAAATTAAGGTACGATAAATAAGGGTTTGAATTCATGATCTCAGGGGGAATGAGATAAAGTGAAAAATAAACTATTCGGTTTGGACATGTTCGGCCTGAAGAATTTAGAAGGGGTTTCCATTTACGAGGAAAAGGAAGAAAAGAAGATCCCCGAAAAGTCCACAAAAGAGAAAAAAGAAGAACCGCTCACGGAAGAAAGCCTGATCTACGGAAAGAAATACGAATGTCCGGTCTGTGATTCGACGTTCACTTCGAAAGTCATTCGCTCCGGTAAGGCAAGGTTAGCATCCGTGGATCTGGATCTGCACCAGCGCTACGAAAACGGGATCGATCCGAACAAGTACGATGTCATCGCTTGTCCGGTCTGCGGATATGCATCGCTTCCGTCTTATTTCGGGCGTTTATCGAGTGCGCAAAGAAAAGCGATCCGTGAGAATATCAGTATGAACTACGTGGCACAGCCCGCAACCGATGAGAAGGCACCGATCGGTTATGAGGAAGCGGTTTCAAGATACCGGTTAGCATTGGTTAACACGATCGTAAAGCACGGTAAGACATCGGAAAAGGCATATCTGTGTTTAAAGACCGCATGGTGCTTCAGACAGGAGGTCGAGACCTTCGATAAGGAGGCGGCAAACTACCTGTTTCGAAAGTATCAGAACGAAAAGGCGGAGATGGAATATTTGCAGGATGCCTATGACGGATTTATGCAGGCCAGAACCGGTGAAGAGCCTCCGATCTGCGGTATGGATGAAATGACGCTGGATTCTTTGCTCGCAGCTTTGGCGGTTGAGGTAGGAGATCTGGATAACGGTTTGAGACTGGTAGAGTCGATCATAAGAAGCCGTACAGCCAATCCGAGAATGAAAGAGAATGCACGCAATATCAAAGACATCATTGCGAGGAAGCGTCTGGAAAAGGAAAAGGACGGCACTTCCGACAGTGCCTCCGGGGAAGAATAGGCCGAAAATAAGACGTGAGTCGAAATAAAAGACAATAAAAAAGAACTGCGATCGCAGTTCTTTTTTTATTATTGGTTATTATTCGTCTTCGTCATCGTGGATCTCGATCGGCGCATCGTCATCTTCAAACTCTTCTTCGCCATCATCGAAAAACTCTTCCACTACATCGGCCACCTTGGCGTCCGCCTCGTTTGCGGCTTTGTCTTCCGCATCCTCCGCATCTGCTTCGTCGAGAGGCTCTTCATCTTCTTTATCGAGGGCCTCAGCCTGTTCCTCGCCTTCTTCGGAGTTAAACTTCAAAGGGACATAGACACGCTTTTCTTCTTCTTCGTCATCGTCATCGAAATCATCATCAAAGTCGTCGTCGAAATCGAAGTCGTCGTCATTTTCGTCGAAATAAGCTTCGTCCTGTTTCTTTAAATAATAGAGAACACCGGCAGCTGCAGCACCTGCAACCAGTCCGAATGTAAGAAAATTTTTAAATCCCTTTGACATAAATAAGTCTCCTTTCACTGCCCAAAACTGATCAACCTTCTGTATTTATTGTAAAATAATTTTATTTGGAAAACAAGAGAAAATCAGAGAAAGATAGGGCGGGATGTGCTATAATCAAAGCATGAACGAACGATTCTTTGAAATGAAAAAAGAAAAGCAGGATCGGATGTTGAACGGCATCATGAAGATCTTTGCCATACACGGATATCAAAAGGCGAGCACGGAAGATATCGTAAAGGCCGCGGGCGTTTCGAAGGGGCTGTTGTTCCATTATTTTGAATCGAAAGCCGGTGCCTACTGTTTTGCGTATGAATACAGTGCACGTTTTTTGTCCATGCAGTTGGAAAAGAACATCTCGCATACGGAGGCGGATCTGTTTCGTGCCATGCGGAAGGTGGAGGATGCGAAATATGTCGCACTTAAGAAATATCCGTATATGCAAAAGTTTTTGCTCTCCATCGAGACGGTGACGGATATGGAAATCTTGAAAGCAGTGGAGGAATACAGAGATCTGGTGCCCAATGTGTTACAGGACGTGCTGCAGAGAATCGATTACGGACGATTGACGGACGATGCCAACGGACCGGTCCTTACCAGGACGATCGAGTATATCACGCGCGGGATCATGGATTGCACGCTTGCGGATCGTATGGATGCGGACGGGTTCCATGCAGAGATCGTGGCATTTCTTGATATGATGGCTGCGAAGTTCACCCGTCCGGAGTATTTGTAGGTCTTATTTGTTTTGCTTATATACGGGGTCTGCGGGATAGCTGCCCCAGAGTTTTTGCATGCCGCGCTGGATGGCGTCTTTGGAGTTCTTCCAGTCGGCATTTTGATTTTTGTAATCAAATTTTTCCACGAGCCAGGCGACGTCTTCGCCTACGCGTTCCATATTTTTCTTCATAAGATCAAAGAGCAGAGGGAAGAGTTCGTCCTTCTGTTTTTCGTTTAAGGAAAGGTCTGCCGCTTCGCAAAGATCGCCGAAGTGATGGAGGCAGAGGCCCTTGCTGCTCTTTAACATCTCGGTCATTTCGCCGTCTTTTTTGTACATGAAAAAGAAGGTGTCCAGGTAGCGGGCATAGGTCTTCTTAAATTCATTACAGATATAGCAGCTTTCTTCCCGTTCTTTTACCCAGGCGGCCATGGAATTCATGGAGATATCCTTTTTGACTTTGTTCATGATGCCTGCCTTGGAGCGGGAAAAGATCTTGATCTGTTCATCGAGCTCTTTGTTGATCTGCTGATAATGCGTCTTTAAGATCCAGCCGTTTCCCAGCGTATTTCCGTAATCAAACATCTTTTTAAAGTGCGTTCTGCAAAAGCCGGCTTTGTCGGTCTGCTCGCGCATATCGCTTTCCATATAAGAAGAGCCGCTGCCGAGTACGAGATCCAAAAGGTCCTGCTCCACGTTTCGTTCGATGAAGCAAAAGGGGCACTCGTCGTTTGCGTGAAATGCATCGGTCAAGGGAATGGTATATAAAGTTTCTTTCATGTTATTCTCCTTTGCAAGGCTCGTATTTTCGAGCGTTTTCTCTTGTTTCAGATTATATCACACCTTCCGTGTGGCTTGAATAATTTTATGTATTGTGGTAACGTGAATGAGATATGTGCCGCCTCGTTTGGCTTTGCGGACGGCAAAAGAATTTTTAGGAGGAGATAGACAATGGAAACACAAAAAGAAGCGATTCGTGACGCCAAGCAGCTTGGCAATGCGAAACTTTTGCTGCTCGGTCTGCAACACATGTTTGCCATGTTCGGAGCGACCATTCTGGTGCCGATCTTGGTGAACGGTTATTTTGAAGGAGAAGGCTTATCGGTTCAGGTGACCCTTCTTTGTGCAGGTCTCGGTACCTTATTATTCCACTTGATTTCGAAATTCAAAGTACCTGCATTCCTCGGTTCTTCGTTTGCATTCCTCGGTGGTTTTGCGAGCATTGCGGCGATGAATACCGGAAAGTTCGCCGATATGACGATGGGAGAAAAGCTTCCCTATGCATGCGGCGGCATTGTTGTGGCAGGTCTGTTATATCTGGTGCTTGCAGGGATCATCAAGCTCGTCGGCATCAAGAAGGTGATGCGCTTTCTTCCCCCGGTTGTGACCGGTCCGATCATCATCTGTATCGGTCTTAGCCTTGCGCCTTCCGCGATCGGCAATGCATCCACGAACTGGTTGCTTGCGTTCATCGCACTTGCGGTCGTTATCGTATTTAACATCTGGGGCCAGGGAATCTTCCGTATCCTTCCGATCCTGATGGGTGTTGTGATCTCTTATGTTGTTGCGATCATCTTACATGCCTGTGGCGTGACCAATCCGGACGGAAGTGCGATCCTTAACTTCGCAGGCGTATCTTCCGCATCGATCATCGGTTTCCCGCCGTTTCAGTTGGCAAAATTCGATATCAATGCGATCCTCGTTATGGCGCCCATCGCGCTTGCTACGATGATGGAGCATATCGGAGACATCTCCGCGATCTCCGCAACGGTAGGAAAGAACTTCCTGGCAGACCCGGGTCTTCACAGAACCCTGATCGGTGACGGTCTTGCAACCGCCCTGGCAGGTCTCTTCGGCGGTCCGGCCAATACGACATACGGTGAGAACACCGGCGTACTCGAGCTCAGTAAGGTATACGATCCCGTAGTGGTTCGTCTGGCAGCCTTCTTTGCGATCATCTTAAGCTTTATTCCGAAGGTGGCTGAGGTCATTTCTTCTTTGCCCGCGTCCATCGTCGGTGGTATCAGCTTCATGCTCTACGGTATGATCTCTGCGATCGGTGTCAGAAACATCGTGGAGAACCACGTAGACTTCACGAAGTCCAGAAACCTGATCATCGCAGCCGTTATCCTGGTTTGCGGTCTCGGTTTCTCAAGCGGTATCACCTTTACGATCGGTTCCACATCGATCACCCTTACCGCACTTGCCATTGCGGCTATCGCAGGTATCTTATTAAATGCGATCCTCCCCGGCAAGGATTATGAGTTTAACGAGGAGAGCACGGAAACGAAAAATCCCGGAAGCTTAGGAGCATGATTTAGCGAGCGGTCTTGACTGCCTGATAAAAAAACAGTATTGAAAAACAGAGAAAATACAAGGATTCCCGAAAGATTTTTGTCTTTCGGGAATTTTTTTGCAAATTTTGGGAAACTTTAAGTTCATTTTAGTTTCGGCCGATATACTACGACCATAGAGAATGAAAGTGAGGGCGAGAGATGGTTGTGTAAACCGGTGATCCGGACAAAAGAAAGGAAGTGATCCCTATGGCAGATAAGATGACTTTTCAGAGATACGAGATCAAGTATATGCTCTCGGAAAAGCAGATGAAGAAATTGCAGGTATTGATCGATGCCTACATGGGGACAGATGAGTATTCTTTTGCGACCATACGCAATGTCTACTATGACACAGAGAGTTTTCGCCTGATCCGTCGTTCCATTGAGAAACCGGCGTACAAAGAAAAGCTTCGCGTGCGCAGCTACGCACCGGTACACGGCTCGGACAGCGTATTCGTGGAACTGAAAAAGAAATACGAAGACGTTGTTTACAAAAGAAGGATGAGCCTTCCGGAAGCCGACGTGAAGCGCTGCATGAGAAGCGGAGCACCGTTTCCCGCAGACAGCCAGATCGCAGAAGAGATCGACTATTTCCGTTCTTTTTACGGGAAGCTCGTACCGGCCGTTTTCTTAAGCTATGACAGAGCAGCATACTTCGGAAAGGCAGATCATGATTTCCGCCTGACCGTGGATCACAATATTTTATATCGTACCGAAAACTTCGATCTGGGTTCCGCCATTTACGGCACGGACCTTCTCGGAAAAGGGTATTACCTGATGGAAGTGAAAACCGCCGGCGGCCTGCCGATGTGGCTTACGGACTTCTTATCCGAGGAGAAGATCTATAAAACTTCTTTTTCCAAGTATGGTGCAGCCTATTTGGATATGCAAAGAAATGGGAAGGAGGCGAAGCGCTATGCTTAATTCGATCTTTACAGGTATCTTCGACAGTGCTGCGACGACTGTCATCGAGCCTTCCACATTTATCTTATGTATGGTTGTATCCCTGGTACTCGGATTTTGTATGGCCCTTGCCTACATGTACAAAAGCAGCTATACACAGAGCTTCGTCGTAACCTTGGCGCTTCTTCCCGCGATCGTATGTGCCGTGATCATGATGGTAAACGGCAACGTCGGCGCCGGAGTGGCCGTAGCGGGTGCGTTCAGCCTCGTTCGTTTCCGTTCCGTAGCCGGATCGGCCAAAGAGATCGGAAGCATTTTTCTGGCGATGACGACCGGGCTTTTGACCGGCATGGGATATTTGGGATATGCCGTTCTTTTTACCCTTATCGTTGAGCTCGCATGTATGACCTATACGCTCAGCTCCTTCGGAAAAAAGAAGGGCTGCGAAAAGAGCCTTCGCATTACCATTCCGGAGGATCTCGATTACGATCATGTATTTGATGAGATCTTTGAAGAATACACGAATTCCTGCAAGGTAGAGCAGGTGAAGACCACCAATATGGGGTCGATGTTCCGCCTGACCTATACGGTTCTTTTGAAGGATCCCGGCAAGGAAAAAGAATTTATTGACAAACTCCGGGTGCGCAACGGAAATCTGGAGATCATGATCTCCGACCGTGCTACCCTGTTACCGGAGCTCTAGGCTCCCCCTACATACGGTTTCTTGCTGCGGCTGTGGTGTCCCCCCCTCACACGGCGTGCACCATGCAGCACGTCTACCGCGGCTGCGGCAGGAAATATCTAACCCGATAACCCAATATGCTCTGCAGAAGGGAGTGATACTTATGATCAAGCAATATCGTTTCTTGATATATATGCTACTAACAGGTACACTGTTTTTGGCAGGATGCGGCTCATCTGCCGTAGAAACAAGCGGTTCGGACACCTCTACAACCACCGTGAACTCCTCAGATGAGTCCGCTGCTGCTATAGAAGAAATAACGGCAACAAGTTCCGTGACAACCTCCGATCTTACAACACTGTTTTCCGACAGGGATTATGAGGTCGGGTATGAAGAAAGCGACGCCGTAGTGCTGACGCTGGGTACTAACGGAAGCGGAAGCGGTGTCGAAGTAGCGCAAGGCGATGCTTCGGCCGTTACGATCGACGGCGACGTTGTTACGATCACGGAGGAAGGTACTTACGTTCTTTCCGGAACACTTACGGACGGCGCAATCATCGTGAATGCGCCGGAGGCCAAGGTGCAGATCGTGTTAAACGGCGTGGATATCACGAGCGCCGATCAGGCTGCGATCTACGTGGCCGATGCGGACAAGGTATTCGTAACGCTGGCTGCGGGAAGCAAGAATTCCCTGGCAAACGGCGGCAGCTTTACCGCAATTGATGATGAAAACGTGGATGCCGTGATCTTTTCGACATCGGATCTTACCATGAACGGAAGCGGGAGTCTAAGTGTTCTTTCTCCCGGTGGACACGGGATCGCTTCGAAAGACGAACTGACCGTGACAGGCGGCACCTATGAGATAGAAGCCTTAAATGCAGGCATGAAGGCCAATGACGAACTGGCGATCGCAGACGGTTCTTTTACCATTCATTGTTCGGAAGGTAAGGGGCTTAAGAGTGAGACATTGGTATCCGTTTCGGACGGAACCTTTACGATCGTAACGGATGCGGATGATGCATTGCATTCGGACGGCGCGATCATGATCGCAGGCGGCGATTTCATGATCTCGGCGGGAGATGACGGAATGCATGCGGACGGCGTGCTGAGCATCGGAGGCGGCACGATCGATATTACGGAAAGCTACGAAGGGCTGGAAGGATTGGGCATCGAGATCGCAGGTGGCGAGGTTTCCGTTGTGGCAAAGGACGATGCGTTAAATGCGACAAACGGCGCGGACGGCGATGAATTCGGATTCGGCTTCGGCGGACAGGAGGAAAATCTCGACGCGGATGACGCATCGACGGATGAAGAGAGTACGGATTACAGTTCCTATACGGCATATGTGAAGATCTCCGGCGGAAGCCTTACGGTGGATGCGGAAGGCGACGGTTTGGATTCCAACGGAACCTTGGAGATTTCAGGCGGTGACATCATCGTCTACGGGCCGACGATGGGCGGCAACGGAACCCTGGATTACGGCTCGAGTGCTACGATCACGGGCGGCACCATCATTGCTTTCGGACCTTCGAGCATGGAAGTGAATTTCACCTCCGACTCCACACAAGGCAG
>JAILOQ010000068.1 GCA_024690725.1 Lachnospiraceae bacterium | reverse complement strand
GCGATAGAACCCCTTCACGGCCTCAATGACTCGTTCCACGTTCTTTTCTCCGATGTTATAATAAAGCGGCAAGCGCAATAACCGCTCGCTTTCTTTGGTCGTATAAACGTCTTCGCCGTCGAAACGGCCGAACATCCGTCCTGCCTGCGAGGAATGCAGGGGCACATAATGAAATACGGCCTTGATGTTCTTTTCCTGCAGATATGCGATCAACTTTGTACGTTCCTCGATATCTTTTGTTTTAATGTAATACATATGGGCATTGTGTTCACACTCCGCCGGGACATACGGCACTTCAAACCGCCCGAAGGAACGGAAAGCCTCATCATACATCTTCCATGTCTCCATCCGGTTTTGACTGATCTCGTCGGCCTGTTCAAACTGTGCCCAAAGATATGCGGCACTCATGTCACTTGGCAGATAGCTTGATCCCATGTCACACCAGCTGTATTTATCGATCTCACCGCGATAGAATTTGCTTCGATTTGTTCCTTTCTCGCGGATGATCTCCGCCCGTTCCATAAACTGCGGCTCACGGATCAGAATCGCACCGCCTTCGCCCATAGAGTAATTCTTGGTCTCATGGAAACTGAAACACCCGAATTCGCCCATACTGCCAAGCGCCTTGCCCTTGTAATACGCTCTTACACCCTGGGCAGCATCCTCGATTACATAAAGATTGTGGAGCCTTGCGATTTCCAGAATCTCATCCATCGCGCATCCGACGCCCGCATAATGAACGGGAACGATGGCTTTGGTCTTCGGCGTAATCGCCGGTTCGATCAGTTTTTCATTGATATTCAGTGTGTCCGGGCGAATATCCACAAAGACAACTTTAGCTCCGCGCATCACAAACGCATCTGCGGTGGAGACAAACGTATAGGAGGGCATGATTACTTCATCCCCCGGCTGGATATTGGTAAGGATCGCCGCCATCTCCAAAGCATGCGTACATGACGTGGTAAGGAGCGCTTTCAGCGTTCCGGTTTGTTCTTCGATCCAGGCATCACATTTTTTTGTAAACTCGCCGTCTCCGCAGATCTTGTGATTATCCACAGCCTGCTTGATATAATCAAGTTCCGGCCCTAAAAACGGCGCGATATTGAATGGGATATTCTCATATTGTGGCATGATACGTTTGCTTCCTCCGGCAAAATTCCGCGTTCACCGGGAATTCGCCTCCTTCACTGTTATATTATGTTTTAAGACAAGCCGCCCGGCCTTCTCTTACCCACATTATCACGGGCGATTTCCCGCAGCCTCTCTTAACTTTTCCTTTAATGTATTCTCAATATTTACAAGCTCCGCCTGTGCGGCATGACGCTTTTCGGCTCCTTCTTTCTGGATCCGCATCACTTCATCCATCGTAGAGATCAACTGCGCATTGGTATACTTCAAGGTCTCGATATCCGCAATCCCCCGCTCGGATTCCTTTGCCGCAGCCACCGTAGCCATCTTCAGGGTGTCGGCATTCTTCTTAAGAAGTGCATTGGTCATATCGTTTACTTCGCGTTCCGCCTTTGCCGCCTGATTGGCATGATCAACACCGATGGCGATCACCATCTGGTTTTTCCAAAGAGGGATGGTATTTACGATGGTGGATTGGATCTTCTCTGCCATCATCTGATCGGAAGCCTGTACCATACGGATCTGCGGAGCCGTCTGAAGCGCGATATTTCTGGTGATTTCAAGATCATACAGTTTCTTTTCAAATCGTTCGCACTGATCGGAGAGTTCTTTCGCCCGCTGGGCATCTTCCATCAGTCCCGTCTCCGCTGCGATCCGGTTCATTTCCGCAAGCTGTGTGGTTTTCACCTCTTCCAGTTTTTTGTTCCCAGCCAGGATGTACATAGTCAGTTCCTTAAAGTAGGTAAGGTTCAATTCGTACATCTTATCCAGCACATCGATGTCCTTAAGCAGTGTAATCTGATGTTTTTCAAGTTCCCCGGCAATGGCATTTACATTCCCTTCCACTTTGGCATATTTTGCCCGCATGGCGGTAAGCTTATTGCTGCTCTTTTTAAACAGGGCGGATAACCCTTTTTCCTCGTTGTCGATATCGAAATTTTTGAGTTCCGTTACCAAAGAGGTGATCATATCTCCCACTTCACCCATATCCTTGGTGCGCACATTGCCAATGGCCTTTTCGGAAAAATCCGCCATCTTCCGCTGCGTTCCGGCACCATAGTTCAATATCGCCTTGGAATTGGTAATGTCGATCTGCCTGGAAAAATCATCCACCTGCGCCAGTTCTTCCTCGCTGAGCGCACTCTTGGCATCCTCCACCATGTGTTTCGCCTCGGCAACGATATCCGTTCCGGCTGTCACGATCTCGGTCTCTTCCTTCTCTTCCACATCAAATGTCAGATGCGGCGCCGCCGGTGCGATCTGTTCCAATTCCTTAAACTCTTCGTTCATTGTTCCCCTCTCCTCTTTTTGTTTCCGGTCACTTTGTTGTTTCATTCATCGGTCCCGTCGATCCCACAAGACCGTCCCGGGCCATCATTGTCTTCATGACAGATATGTCGCTTGATACGTCCCATGCCATATCCGTAAACAGAGAATCCAATAGCTTTTCAAACGCATCGTTGATGGTGTCAAGAACATCTTCGATCTCTTTTCTGGTTCCGACAATGTTATTTCCCGCCTCCGGCTGACGATCCAGCTCCACGTACGCTTTCAGAAGCTTATCCGTCGTCGGAAGATAATACTCCAGAAATCTGCGAAGCTCCCCCGCACATCCCGGGTTCTTCTTTACCTGTTCAAAGATCCGGTGAATGATGTTTTCCAATCGATAGAGTTTTGCAGACATTTCCCGGTCATCCGGGATCAAGTCATTGTAATAACGGATCTTCCTGATATATGCCTCACCTTCATCCAGAATACGCCGCGCCTCAGGATCTTCGACCCCTTGCTGTGACACGTCCGTTTGCGGCGTCTCTTTTTGCGGCACTTCTGTCACTTTTTGTTCTCGCTGACTCCGGCTTTGCTCTGCCTGCATATACTGCTCATAACTTTGATCGGTAAGAATCAGCGTCGTCTGGCTATTGTCGAATCTCGCATAAGGCAAAAAGCCTTTGTTCATCATATCGATCAGAGCTTTTCTGACCGTTTTTTCCTTCATTCCCAAACGCAAAGCGAGATCCCGTACGCTAAAGTATTCCGCGTTTCCCAGCGCATTTCCGAAGCGATGAAAAAGACCGGCGAGTTTATGATCCTTACACCCTCCGCTCAGCATACTGCAAAACCCCGCAGCCCCCATGAGAAGCACGATCGCCAAGATAATCTCACTGACGGCGGAAGCAACTCCTCCCGTCGCCGCAACACCAATTGCGATCAAACCCAAAATGAGTCCTCCGAGCCCAAGCCCTATGGAGCCGATACTCCCGAAAACGATACGGACAATGCCCTTATCTTCTGCCACTTTCTTTCGAAAAAACGGTGTGGTATACACCATTCGCGAAGGGGGCGTGTTTTTTCCCGTATCTGTTACTTTCTTTTTCTTGTTTTTTGTTCCGTCGGCAACCGCCCCCGCAAGAGCCGCTCCCGCAACGGCACCGACCGGTCCCGCAAATGCCGCGCCGGCAATCCCGCCAACGGCAATACTGGCAATTTTGTTTTTGTTACCTTCTTTAATGTCGCTGTAATTGACGCGATACGTTCCGTCCCTGCGGTTTGTTTTCTCAACATCCCCGTAATAGACTTCCGGCCCGTTTTCTGCGTTGCTTTGTTCGGACATACCGCTCTCGCTTTTGCGGTTGGCTTCACGAAACGTCCTCGTGGCATCCATTACGCGCGCGCTGACCCTCGTCCCCAGATCCTCATATCGGTTATTCTCAACGGCATAGGTGATCTCACCCATAATGTCACTGCCGGCTTTTAACAATTCATTTATATCCATGATCTACCCGATTTTCGCTTATTTGGCAGGTTCTTCAGCCACTCCGACCCATTGCTTTTCTTGCACCTCATCCATTATATCACATATTTCCTATTTTTGTGCACATCTGTAGCCTTGACTCATGCCTCTCCATCCGTAAGCTTTCCATACTTCGCCTCGTACGCGGCAATGATCTGCTCTTTATCGGCGATGATCTGTTCTTTATCAGCGATGGCTTGCTCTTGATCGGCGATGGTTTGCTCTTTATCAGCAATGGTTCGCTTATTATCGGCAATGGCTTGCTCTTTATCGGCAATGGCTTGCTCTTTATCGGCGATGATCTGTTCTTTATCAGCGATGGTTCGCTTATTATCAGCAATGGTTTGATTTATTGCGTCAATCTCAGCCTGCCGGGACGCAGCGCCTTCCTCAAAGGCATCTCTCTGAAACTGTCGCATGACTCGTTCTTCATCATATTCCGTTAAGCACATTCCTTTTACCTCCGCTTTGTTTGCGATCAAAAACGGTTTGATCAAATATTCCTCCGGCATCTCATCAATGGCCGCATCGACTGCCGCCTCCATATCCTCCCGTTTTTGCATTTCACTCCGGATACGGGCGACAAACCATGCATATTCTTCCAGTGGCTTACAGGCCTTCAGCAGTTCCCGGTTATGGCCATAATTTACATTTAACATCCGTACCCGCACCGATATGTCAGGCTCGATCCCTTCCGGTGCGTGAAGAAACGAATCGCTTAAGTTCAGGATCGTTTCATCCGGCTCGTCTTTCGTTCCGTTATAGAACACTAAGAGCTTTGGAACCGGTAGTTCCATGAGACGTGATCCATAGACATTCAAGTCGTTTGTTTTGATATATTTATCATACAGACGGCCGCTGTACATCAGTTCCCGTACCGGCATGTTCGGATTGTAGCTGCTCTGATGCTCATACAGACTCATGATGCTGTTTAGCAGAAACGACACATCGTTTTTCATGCCCATGTAAACATGATGTTCGATGGTTGTGATCGTAATTGCGTCCGGATCCTCATAGGACGAATGGTTGATCGCATTATACAGCTCCAGAATCCAGGATTTATGTTCTTCCCGACCGAAGATCGCAACAAAAACCCGATCCTTGATCTCGCGGTTTACGGAAACCGTATTGAAATAATGATGCTTCATTTGTGATTCTCCTTTGATTATAGAAGTTAAGATTTGCGTTGACAAGCCGTGAAACCGACATAAAAACCTGACAACGATAAGATTTGATAAGAAACAAAGGTTTCTTTTGACATGCAAAAAACAGCGAAATATAAACCGTTATTCACATTTTAGAGTTGTTTTTTCTGACAGATATTGTAAAAAACCTACAAACTTTCGCCTCCTTCCCAGCGACTACATTCGCGACTCTGCTACATTCTCCGAAACCGCCCACAGTCCGATGACGCAAGACCCATATGCTCCAATTCATTTAATGTTGCGATCAAAACCGGCAAAAGAACAGGTTCCGGCACTCTTGTCATGATATTGTCAACACCTTGAAAACGAGCATTCAAAGCAAGATATACGTCCTGTTGAATCGGTGTTAAGTTCCGGATCCGTTCACTTCTGAAAACATTGATGTCAATTTTCTTTCTCTCGCAAATCTCCGACGCTTCGGCCGCCGCCTTCTTACGAATGTCCTCAATCGGTTTAATCCCACTTATAATGCCCGATTCAACAGTCGACTTAACCTTTCGCATATCAAATAACCCGAATCCGTCATCCGTGTCGCATCCTGCCGTAAGATTTCTGTGATACTCCCATGACTCCTTTAATTCTTCAATGAATACATCCATGTCATACAGAACCTGCGCTCCCTCCTTTAACCATTTGTTGCATCCATAGCTCCGTTCGTTCCATATGCTTCCCGGAACCGCATAAATATCC
>JAILOQ010000050.1 GCA_024690725.1 Lachnospiraceae bacterium | reverse complement strand
CGATCGTTTATGACGGTGGTGCGCAGCATGGTGCGTTGTATTCGTATATGAACGGTGAAGTGACGAAGCGGCAGGCTGAGACGAAGCTTTCCAACGGGATGGCGTGGAATAAAGCGGCGACGAAGTTTTATTTTTCGGACTCGGATGAGAAAGCGGTGTTTGTGTATGATTACGACCGGTGGTCGGGGGACATCACGAACCGGAAGGTGCTCTTTGAAGTAACGGACGGCGTGCCGGATGGCATGTGTATCGATCAAAATGATAATGTCTGGGTTGCGATCTGGGGCGGTTCGAGGCTTGAGCTTCATGACGGAGTTAGCGGTGACAAACTTGCCAAGATCGCGGTGCCCGCAAAGCAGGTGACGTCGTGCTGCTTTTTGGAGGATAATAAGTTGTTCATCACGACGGCGTCCGAGGGTGTGGACGGTGAGCTTGACGGGTGTCTTTTTACCTGCGATCTGTGGGATTATGATGTGGCGCTTACCGTTGAGCTGGGGTGATGTGCTGTGGATTGTGCGATGATATAAGTATGCGGAGGAATTAGGCAGAATGAGAAAGAGATTTGGATGGATGTTGGCGCTTAGCCTGGCGGTTGCGCTGATCGGCTGCGGGGCCGAGGAACCTTCTTTGACCGGGACGGGGGAAGCGGCGGCTACAGTAGATGAGGCTGCGGAAACGCCGGAGGTTGGTGCGACTGACGCGGATGGTGCGACTGACGCGGCTGATGCGGCTGACGCGACTGATGAGAGCGGAGAGTTAGCCGATGCTAACAATGAGGAAAGCGAGAGCATGGCGGACATCGATCCGGATACGGTATATAAGGTGGAGAACAACGGCGGCTACTTTGTGAAGGTCGGCGATTACGTGTATTACCGTCTGCAGGGGCCGAAGGCGCTCAATACCTCGAGCATCGGCGGGATGTTTTTGAACTATATGAACGAGACGATCGGGGAGGATCCGGCACCGGAGGAATGTGGTGTGATCCGTCGGTTGGATCCCGTCACGATGGAGCAGGAGGACGTGGTTACGGATATTGGCTGCGGGCCGATATTCTCCGATGGGAAATATCTGTACTTAAGCGAGTATAGTCAGGGGCACGGGTATGTGAAGTATGTTTCTTTGTCCGGGAAGGAAGAGGGCAAGCTTTGCGGCGGCTCGGTGGTCGGCTGTGATGAGGCGAGCGGGCTACTTGCGGTCAATGACTGGGATTCGGATACGGCGGAAACGACATTGTATCTGTATCGCGACATGGAAAAGATTGGTTCTTACTCGGCCGTGAACGGCTACGAGGTGTTCGGTGTGACGGAACACGGGCTGTATTTTATGGAGATTCAGGATGATTATGTGAGTGCGAAGTATTATGAGATGTCTGCCGAGACGGGCGAGGTGATCGAGCTTGGAACGGCCGGTGGGTTTGATTATGCGTACCCGTGTGCGGAGCAGTTTTTGTATGCGCCGGATGGGGTGTATTTTGTGATGACCGGACGGGATGGTTCGGCGGCCTTTGTTTCGGATGTGGTCGTGTCGAAGGCAACGCCGGGGCAGGCAGGGAGCCTGACCGATTATGAGCTTCCGGCGTTTGAAGGAAACGAGGAGTTCCCGGTGGTTCCGGAGCTTTATCTGGATGATTCGGCTTCGGTGCAGGGAGCGCAGGTAGCGCCGGGAAAGGCCATGCTCGGTTCGATGGAAGAGGGCGGTGATCTTTTGTATACGTATGCGCCGGATGAATATACGGTCGTGCTTGAGCCCTTCCGCCTTGAAACGGAAAAAGAAGATTATCGTTACATTGAGCAGGCAGCGGATGTGATCGACGAAAAGGTTTACATAATTATTTCGTATGCCCATAGGGATCCGGAGAACGATATCGGATGGCGAGAGAGCTACGCACTCGATAAAATGGAGTATATTTGCGTTCCGCTTTCGGAGGCGAAGGAATATGAGCTTGCGACGGTAGAGGCGGAGTAGGGTTATGTAAACCAATGGCGAGTAGGGTTATGTAAACCAGAGACGAGTAGGTTTTGACATGAACAAAAAGGCAGAATTATTTTTGACCTTCGGTAAGATCGGCTTATTTACGTTTGGCGGGGGATATGCGATGATCCCGCTGATCCAGAAAGAAGTCGTGGAAAACAAAAAATGGATGAGCAACGATGACCTGCTCGATCTGGTGGCGATCGCGGAGTCGACGCCCGGACCGATCGCAGTGAATGCGGCGACGTTTATCGGAAACAAGGTCGCCGGTTTTTTCGGTGCTGCCTGTGCCACATGCGGGGTGGTGCTTCCGTCGTTTCTCATTATCGTGATCATCTCCTATGTATTTGAGGCATTTAAGGAACTGAAAGCGGTGAAGTATGCGTTTTGGGGAATCCGTGCCGGTGTTTTGGCACTGATCTTGAATGCTTTGTGGACGCTGTTTCGCCAGGCAAAAAAGGATGTGATCTCGATCGCGATCATGCTGCTTTCGTTTCTTGCCGTCGTGATCTTTGGCGTAAATGCGATCATCGTGATCGTGAGCGCGGCGCTTCTCGGCATCGTGTCTTCACGGATAAGGAGGGATGAAAAATGACCTTCCTTCATTTGTTTCTGACATTTTTTAAGATCGGTTTGTTCACGTTCGGCGGTGGGTATGCAATGCTACCGTTGATCGGAGAGGAAGTAGCGGCACATCAGTGGATCAGTTCCCGGGAACTCATTGATTTTATCGCGGTCAGCGAGAGTACGCCCGGACCGTTTGCCGTGAATATTTCAACGTTTATCGGGCGTGTCACGGCCGGTATCCTCGGCTCGTTTTGTGCCACATTGGGGGTAGTCTTACCTTCTTTTCTCGTGATATTGGTGATTTCCAAATTCTATGAAAAGTTTCGGGACAGTCGTCTCGTAAAGGGCGCTATGACGGGGCTTCGTCCTGCCGTTATCGGGCTGATCGCCTCTGCGCTCGTTTCCCTTGGTCTGGAAATTTTCATGCCGGAAGGTTCTGCATTCGATTCCGTGATCGATCTGATCCCGCTTGCGATCTTTCTGGCAATGAGTGTATTTTCTTTTCTCAAGAAAAATCCCATTCTCGTGATCGTGATGTCTGCACTCATCGGCGTAGCCTGCGGTTACGGCTTTGGGTTGTAAGATCGTGCAATTTGTTTATCTTGAAACACTGTTTTGACCAATTTATAATGAAAAGAGAGAGATTATGTCAAAGACACGCTATTTCGTTTGATTCTTGGTAATTTTGACGTGGTAGAAGGAATGAAGGTAATATAGAAATGAGAGGACTTGTTGCGGGATATATGGTGCCGCATCCGCCGCTTGCTGTGCGAGAGGTCGGACGGGGCGATGAGAAAGAGATTCAGGATACGCTGGATGCGTTTGCACAGGTGGCGCAGGATATCGCACGGCTCAAGCCGGAGACGATCATTTTGACGTCGCCGCATTCGATCGCGTACAGGGATTATATCCATATTTCGCCGGGAGCGGTTGCGGTTGGTGATTTTCGGCAGTTCCGTGCGCCGGATGTGCGGTTTAGCGAAAGTTACGACGAGGAGTTTGTACAGGCACTGGCAGAGAATTGTGAAACGGCGGGATTTCCCGCAGGAACGCAGGGGGAGCGTGATCCGCGCCTTGACCATGGGACCATGGTGCCGTTGTATTTTGTGAATCAATTCTATACGGATTACAAGCTGGTGCGCATTGGTTTGAGCGGACTTTCGTTGAGCGAGCATTGGAGGTTTGGCCACCTGATCAAAGAAACCATAGATCAAACCGGACGGCGTTGCGTTTTTATCGCAAGCGGGGATCTGAGTCATTGTCAGAAAGCGGACGGACCGTATGGCTTTCAGCCGGAAGGGCCGGTGTATGATGAGAAGATCATGGATACCATGGGACGCGGTGATTTTGCGGCATTAAAGGAGTTTGATGAATCGCTCTTGGATGCGAGTATGGAGTGCGGACATCGTTCTTTTACCATTATGGGCGGTGCGTTCGACGGAGTGGAAGTTGAGACAAAACGGTTGTCGCATGAGGCAACGTTTGGTGTCGGCTACGGGATCTGTATGTACCATCCTTTGGCTGCGCAAAGTTAGCGTGTGCTAACGGTTGGATGATATTTTTGGCAACGAGATCATTGGAGGGAAAGATGGATCGCTACGTGCAACTGGCTAAGAAGACGATAGAAACATATGTCAGAGAAGAAAAGATATACGAGCCGCAGGCGGATGAACTGACGGAGGAGATGGTGGATAGGCGCGCGGGTGCGTTTGTTTCCATTCATGAAGACGGAGAACTGCGAGGTTGTATCGGAACGATCGGACCGACCCGAAAGAATCTGGCGCAGGAGATCGTTTTTAATGCCATTGCGGCGTCTACGCAGGATCCCAGATTTATACCGATCGAGGCAGAGGAACTTCCGCATTTAGTGATCAATGTGGATGTCCTTTCTGAGGCGGAACCGATCGCTTCCGAGGCGGAACTGGATGTGAAGCGCTATGGAGTGATCGTTGAAAAGGGGATGCGAAGAGGCCTTCTTTTACCGGATCTCGAGGGCGTGGATACGATCGATCATCAGGTGCATATTGCGAAGATGAAGGCCGGGATCGCGGATGATGAAGAAGGGGTTTCTTTGTACCGGTTTGAAGTGATACGGCACACATAGGTTTACATAACACGGAGTATATGGCATGGTTTGTCCGGTTTGTTTCAGACATTGTAATATTGTCGAGAGTGGTCTTGGGTTTTGCGGTGTCAGAACCTGCAAGGACGGTGTGGTCGTTGCGGACAATTACGGAAAAATAACATCGATCGCGTTGGATCCGATCGAAAAGAAGCCGCTTGCCTTCTTTTACCCGGGGAGCATGATCCTGTCTGTGGGAAGTTACGGATGCAGCCTGCGTTGTCCGTTTTGTCAAAATCATGAGATTTCCTGGTCGGATGAGGCAATGATGTTTCGGGATTCGGCGCGGACGTATCGGCCCGAGGAGATCGCGGATCTGGCAGAGCGCTACAAGAGTGCGGGTAATATCGGCGTGGCTTATACGTATAATGAGCCGCTTGCGGGATATGAGTTTGTGCGGGATACAGCGCGGCTTGTGCATGAGCGAGGAATGAAAAACGTCCTTGTGACAAGCGGGAATGCTGAGCTTTCGGTGCTTTCCGAGATCGCACCGTATATGGATGCGATGAATATCGATCTGAAAGGTTTTACGGATCGGTATTATACGCAGGTGCTTGGTGGGAATCGTCGGGCAGTGATGGATTTCATTGAGGCGGCGGTAAAAGTTAGCCATGTGGAACTTACGACCTTGATCGTTCCCGGGGAAAACGATTCGGAAGAAGAGATGCGTGCGCTATCCGCATGGGTCGCAGGGCTCGAAATCGGTGGTGAGACGGGGGATGACAAAACTGAGATATATAGCATCACATCCGGGCGGGACATACCACTGCATATATCCAGGTTTTTCCCGCGGTTTCATATGACCGATCGCGATGCGACGGATGTTTCTTTGATCTATCGCTTGGCGGAAGTGGCACGTGAAAACCTCGATCATGTATTGACGGGGAATTGCTAGGTTCTTAATTGATAATAGGTAACAAGGCAAATTATGATGATATGAAACGGAGGTAAGAATGAGTACAGTTACAGAAGCGATCACAAAAAGATCTTCGACACGCGGTTATACAAATGAGCCGCTTACAAAGGAAGAATTGGATCTGATCATCGAGGCGGGATTAAAGGCGCCGACCGGGGCGAACAAGCAGGAATTGCATTTCTCGGTTTTGCAGGGAGATCATCCGATCTTAAAGGAACTGGAAGATGCGAAGAATGCGATGCGCGGGCTCAAGGATGTGCCGCATAATTTCTATTATGAAGCACCTACGATCATTTTCATCAGTGCGGATAAGGAGTACAGATGGAGTGAGATCGATGCGGGGATCGCGGTGGAGAACATGGCGCTTACAGCGGAAGAGTTAGGTCTGGGTAACCTGATCATCGGTTGTGTCTTCGATGTGATGCGTGGCGAGGACCGCGCAAAGTATGAAGCTGCGATGAAATTTCCAAAAGGGTATGAGTATGAGATCGCGATCGCAGTCGGTCACAAGGCCGTCGAGAAAGTGCCGCACACGTATAATGCGGATGCACAGGTAACCTATATTTCCTAAAAGTTCTTGACAAAACTTTTCAAAAGAAGTATCGTATCTTGAAAGAGGCAATGGCGTCTCTAACACTTAGCTGTGTTAGAGGCGCCTTTTTTTGTTGCAGCCGGCCGGGGAGGCAGCTGTCAAACCGATACAACTGCAATCATCCCAAGCCTCTTACCAGAAAGAGAAAACGGAGGAAGAAGAAAACATGGGACAGAGTCTTAGTTATGACAGAGAACATGATGCGTGCGGAATCGGTGCGGTCGTAAAGATCGACGGTGTGCCGGAATATTCCGTTATGGATGATGCACTTACCATTGTTGAAAAACTCGAGCACAGAGCGGGAAAGGATGCGACCGGCAAGGTCGGTGACGGTGTCGGAATCCTGCTGCAGATCTCTCATGATTTCTTTAAGAAAGCGGCGAAGGAAGCCTTTGATACAGATCTTGGCGAGGCAGGCGACTATGCGGTGGGCATGTTCTTTTTACCGCAGGATCCGTTGAAGTGCACGTTTGCAAAGCGCCTTTTGGAAGTGATCGCGCAGAAGGAAAATATGGAAGTGATCGGCTGGAGAGAAGTGCCGATCCATCCGGAAATCTTAGGGGAGCGGGCAAAAGAATGTATGCCTGCGATCCGTCAGTGTTTCTTGAAACGTCCCGCGGATGTAGCGCGCGGTGTGGCGTTTGACAGAAGACTCTATGTTGTCAGAAGAGAGTTCGAGCAAAGCTCGGAGGATACCTATATCTGTTCTTTGTCCGGTCGGACGATCGTTTACAAGGGAATGTTTTTGGTCGGTCAGCTGCGCAGATTCTACGAGGATCTGCAGAGCAAGGAATATCGTACGGCGGTAGCGCTTGTGCATTCACGCTTCTCGACAAATACGTTGCCGAGCTGGGAGAGAGCACATCCGTATCGTTTTCTTGCGCATAACGGCGAGATCAATACGATCCGCGGTAACAGCGACAGAATGCTTGCCAGAGAAGAGACGATGCATTCCGATCTGTTGGATACGGATCAGGATAAGATCTATCCGGTCATTTCCGCAACGGGTTCCGACTCTGCGATGCTGGATAACACGCTGGAATTTTTGTACATGAACGGCATGGATCTGCCGCTTGCGATGATGGCGCTGATCCCGGAGCCTTGGAAATATAACCGCTTCATGAGCGAGTCAAAGAAGGACTTCTATCATTACTATGCGACGGTGATGGAGCCCTGGGACGGCCCCGCAGCCATTCTTTTTACAGACGGTGAACTGTTTGGTGCGACGCTGGATCGTAACGGTCTGCGTCCTTCGAGATATTACATTACCGATGACAACAGACTCATCCTTTCTTCCGAGGTCGGGGTGTTGGATATCCCGCCGGAGAAGATCGTGGAGAAGTCGAGACTGACACCGGGCAAGATGCTTTTGGTGGATATGAAGCAGAAGCGCATCATCTCCGATGAGGAGTGCAAGGAAAGTTACGCGGCTCGTAAGCCGTACGGTGAGTGGCTGGATGCGCATCTCGTGCATCTGAAGGATCTGGAGATCCCGAACCACCGCGTCATGGTGCATTCGAAAGAGCAAAGAGAGCGCCTTTACAAGGTGTTTGGATACAGTTACGAAGAGGTGAAGCAGTATATTTTACAGGCGGCCACGAATGGCGCCGAGATGACGGTTTCGATGGGACACGATGTGCCGCTTGCGCCGTTATCCGACCATTATCCGCTTTTGTACCGCTTCTTCCAGCAGCAGTTTGCGCAGGTGACGAACCCGCCGATCGACTCGCTTCGTGAGAAGATCGTGACCGATACGACGGTCTACATCGGTTCGGACGGCGACCTGTTAAAAGAACAGGGAGAGAACTGCACGGTACTTGAGGTGAACCACCCGATCCTTACGGGCGTGGACCTCATGAAGATTAAATCCATTCGAAGGAAAGGGTTTAAGACAAAAACGATTTCTCTGCTTTATTACAAACATACATCTTTGGCAAAGGCTGTGGAGCAGCTTTGCCTGGCCGTGGATCGTGGTGTTTCATCAGGCGGAAACATCATCATCCTTTCGGATCGCGGAGTGGATGAGAACCATGTTCCGATTCCCGCATTACTGGCGGTGTCTGCAGTGGAGCAGCACCTGGTGCGGACCAAGAAGCGGACGGCGGTTTCACTCATTCTGGAGAGCGGAGAGATTAGGGACGTACATCAGACCGCGTGCATTCTTGGCTTTGGTGCGCGCGCTGTCAATCCCTATCTGGCGCATGAGTGCATCGGTGAGATGATCGAAGAGGGGATCCTTGACAAAGATCGCCATACAGCCATCGATGACTACAATCATGCACTTTTGGCAGGCGTGGTTAAAATCGCGGCAAAGATGGGTATTTCCACCATTCAATCGTACCAGTCGGCGAAGATCTTCGAGGCCATCGGCCTTTCGGAGGATGTCATCGAGAAGTACTTTACGGGTGTGGCCTCTCGTGTGGGCGGCATCGGTATGAAGGAGATTGAAGAAGGGATTGCCTATCGCCACGATCATGCCTTTGATCCCATGGGTCTTCCCACGGATCCGACCCTGGATTCGAGCGGCTTCCACAACTTACGAAGCGGCCCGAACAAAGAAGATCATCTCTATTCTCCGAAGATCATCGTGCTCTTACAGCAGGCATGCCGCACGGATGATTATGAGAAGTTTAAGGAATATACGGCACTGGTGGATGACGACAATCATCCGCATACCTTACGGGGACTGTTGGATCTGGTGCCGCAGAATAAGCCCATTTCCATCGATGATGTGGAGCCCGTTTCCGAGATCGTGAAGCGGTTCCAGGTCGGTGCGATGAGTTACGGTTCGCTTTCCATGGAAGCGCATGAGACGATCGCGAAGGCGATGAACCGTTTGGGTGGCCGTTCCAATACCGGTGAGGGTGGTGAGGCTTCGGACCGTTTCGGGACCGAGCGCAACTCCGCGGTAAAACAGGTGGCTTCCGGGCGCTTCGGTGTGACCGGTGAGTATCTGTTAAGTGCAAAAGAGATCCAGATTAAAATGGCGCAGGGTGCAAAGCCCGGGGAAGGCGGAAACCTCCCGGCAAAGAAGGTGTATCCGTGGGTGGCAAAGACGCGTTGTTCCACTCCGGGTGTGCAGTTGATTTCCCCGCCGCCGCATCATGATATCTATTCGATCGAGGATTTGGCGCAGTTGATCTACGATCTGAAGAATGCAAACCGGGATGCCCGCATCTCCGTAAAGCTCGTTTCCGAGGCAGGTGTCGGAACGATCGCTTCCGGTGTGGCAAAGGCCGGTGCACAGGTGGTTTTGATCTCCGGTTACGACGGCGGTACGGGTGCGGCGCCTTACAGCTCCGTGCATTCCGCAGGTCTTCCGTGGGAGCTTGGTGTAGCAGAAACCCATCAGTCCCTTTTGGACAGCGGTCTGAGAAGTCGTGTGCGCATTGAGACGGACGGAAAGCTGATGACCGGTCGTGACGTAGCGATCGCAGCGTTACTCGGTGCGGAAGAGTACGGCTTTGCAACGGCTCCGCTCGTGACCTTGGGTTGTATGATGATGCGTGTCTGCTCGAAGGATACGTGTCCCGTGGGTATCGCAACGCAGAATGAGACACTCAGAAAGCGTTTTGCGGGTAAGCCGGAATACCTGATCAACTTTATGACGTTTGTCGCAATGGAATTGCGGGAATATATGGCAAGTCTCGGTTTCAAGACCGTGGATGAGATGATCGGACGGAGCGATTGTCTGAAGAAACGTGCGGACTTTAAGCAGCCGCATGCGGGAACGATCTCGTTTGACACCATCTTAAAAGAAGCATACGCACATGCCGAAAAGAACCGGTTTGAGGAAGCGGACAGCTATGACTTCGGGTTAAAGAACACGCTCGATGAAAAGCAGCTTCTTCCCTGGTTTGAGAAGGCAAAGAAAGAAAAGAAGGATTGCTCGGAGATTAAGCTTGAGGTTACCAGTACGGACCGTACCTTCGGCACCATCTTGGGTTCCGAGATCTTAAAGACCTACGGTGACAAGATCAAGGACCTTCCGCAGGATCGCTTCAAGATCACATGCGAAGGCGGCGGTGGCCAGTCGTTCGGTGCTTTCATTCCACGTTCTTTGACCATTCGTTTGATCGGCGATGCCAATGACGGATTCGGCAAGGGCTTATCGGGCGGTACGCTCGTGGTAAAGCCTTCGGAGAAGAGCAGGTTTAAGGCAAGTGAGAATATCATCGTCGGTAACGTGGCGCTCTACGGTGCGACGAGCGGTAAGGCGTTTATCTGCGGTGTGGCAGGCGAGCGGTTCTGCGTACGTAACTCCGGTGCAACGGCGGTTGCGGAAGGCTGCGGCGACCACGGTCTGGAATATATGACAGGCGGTCGTGCCGTGATCTTGGGACCGACGGGCAAGAACTTTGCGGCAGGTATGAGCGGCGGTATCGCTTATGTTCTCGACAGAGATCACTCCCTGTATCGCAAGCTCAATAAGGATATGGTGGAACTCGAGGAAGTGACGGATCGATATGATATGGAAGAACTCGAGGGCATTTTGAAGGAGTATGTGGCTCAGACCGATTCCGAACTGGCAAAAGAAATTTTGTCGAATTTCGAAGAAGAACTCATGAATTTCAAGAAGATCGTGCCGCGTGATTATCATAAGATGATCCGCGCCATCGCAAAGTATGAGGAGCAGGGCATCTCCCGTGAGAAGGCCGAACTTGAGGCATTTAGGGAGATCACCGAGGAGAAGGTCGTTTAGTTAGCAATGGCAAACTTAGCGGAAAGCACGAAGATAAATGAGAATTAGCTTAGGCTAACAAGAAAGGAAGAGCAGATGGGAAAAGCAACCGGATTTTTGGAGTACAAACGAAGAGAAAACGAGGAGGTCCCACCGAAGGAGCGAATTAAGGGTTATCGGGAATTTCACAGCTATCGCAATGAGGAAGAGAGGCGCTGTCAGGGCGCACGCTGCATGAACTGCGGTGTTCCGTTTTGCCAGTCGGCGATGAATCTGAGCGGCATGGTGGTAGGATGTCCACTGTATAATCTGATCCCCGAGTGGAACGATGCGATCTATCGCGGCGAGGACCGGCATGCGCTCGGACGATTACTTAAGACCAACCGCTTTCCGGAATTTACCGGTCGTGTGTGTCCGGCACTTTGTGAAAAAGCCTGCATCTGCGGGCAGTACGACGATCCCGTAACCGTTAGGGATAACGAACTTTACCTGATCGAGACGGGCTATGAAAAGGAATGGATGGAGCCTTCGGTGCCCGCAAAAGAGAGCGGCAAGAAGGTGGCCGTGATCGGTTCCGGGCCCGCGGGGTTATCTGCGGCGGATGCACTCAGACAGCGCGGTCACAGCGTTACGGTCTATGAGCGTGACGATGAGATCGGCGGACTCCTTATGTACGGTATCCCGAATATGAAGCTCGATAAGAGCGTGATCACAAGACGACGCGTCATCATGGAAAAAGAAGGGATCGTATTCAAGTGCGGCGTCCATGTCGGAAAGGACGTTACGGTGAAGGAGCTGCAGAAAGAGTACGATGCGATCGTTCTTTGCTGCGGAGCCAAGCAGCCGAGAGCCTTGCAGGCAAAGGGCAGCGACGGCGTTAAGGGCATGTATTTTGCCGTGAATTTCTTAACGCATGCCACCAAATCCGTCCTGGGCAAAGAAAAGCTTTCCAAGGAATTTGATGCGAAGGAAAAACACGTGATCGTGGTCGGCGGCGGTGATACCGGTAATGACTGTATCGGAACCGTGATCCGTATGGGGTGTAAGTCGGTGGCGGCGCTTGAGATGATGCCGAAGCCTCCCGTTGAGCGGGCTTCGAATAACCCGTGGCCCGAATGGCCCAAGACGCTTCGTACCGATTACGGACATATGGAAGCCATCGAGGTCTTCGGCGAGGATCCGCGCGTCTTCCAAACGACCGTAAAGGAAGTCATCTCCAAAGACGGGCAGATCACGGCGGTGAAGACCGTGCAGGTATCCTTTAAGGCAGGGAAGTTGGAAGAAATACAAGGCACGGAAAAAGAACTGCCGTGTGACCTTCTTTTGATCGCGGCCGGATTTATCGGCGCGGAAAAGCTCTTACCGGAATCTTGTAAGCTTAATATGACAAATCGAGGTGTTGTCGAGACACCCGAGGGCAGTTATAAGACAAATGTGGATAAGGTCTATGCGGCAGGCGATATGCGAAGGGGGCAGAGTCTTGTGGTATGGGCACTTGCGGAAGGAAAGAATGCCGCAAAACAGGTGGATGAAGATCTGATGGGCTATTGATAAGTCTGCGGAAAAGAATTGCCTGATGTGAAAAAGTGGGATATAGTTAAGAAAGTGTAGTTTACTTCTGGAGGTTTCTATGAATTATACAATGCAGGAAATTAAGCAGTTTGTGGAAGAAGAGGATGTGAAGTTCATCCGTCTTGCGTTTACTGACATATACGGAACGCTTCGTAATGTCTCGATCATGCCGAGTGAATTGGATCGGGCATTTCGTGAGGGCATTTCCATTGATGCCTGGTCGGTTCCGGGATTCGGAGGATATAACAGGAGCGATCTGTTTTTGCATCCCGATCCTTCGACGCTGTCGATCTTACCGTGGCGGCCCGAGCACGGCAGAGTGGTAAGAATGTACAGTAACATTACATGGTTAAACAACGAGCCGTTTGAAAACGATTGCCGCGCCTATTTAAAGAAGGCCGTGGAGGATGCGAGACAAAAGGGCTATACCTTCCGCTTCGGAACGGAGCAGGAATTTTATCTGTTCAAACAGGATATGGAAGGTGAGAGCACCGGAGAGCCGTATGACAATGCGGGCTATATGGATATCGCACCCGAGGATCGCGGAGAGAATATCCGAAGAGAGATCTGCATTACCTTAGAGCAGATGGGGATCACACCGGAGAGCTCCCACCATGAGGAAGGTCCCGGCCAAAACGAGATCGATTTCCGCTTCTGTGAAGCGTTAAAGGCAGCGGATGATGCCGTCACCTTCCGAAGCGTTGTTCGTACCATTGCATCGAGAAACGGTGCAACGGCGGACTTTTCGCCCAAACCCATTCAGGGAAATCCGGGAAACGGTATGCATATCAATATGTCGGTGCGAAAAGGAGAGAGCGAAGCGCCCTTGGAACCGGTCATTGCGGCTATCTTGGAGAAGATACCGGAGTTGACGTTGTTCTTTAACCCGGTGGAAAATTCGTATGAAAGACTGGGATATTTAAAGGCACCGGGCTTTGTGACATGGGGCAGGGAGAACCGCTCCGTACTGGTTCGGTTACCTGCGGCTAACGGGGAATACAAGCGTTTGGAGCTTCGTTCGCCCGATACCATGGCAAATCCGTATCTGGCCTTCGGCCTTTTGATCTATGCAGGTCTCTACGGACTGACCAATTCCTTGACACCGCCTCCGGTAACGGATAAAAATCTCCATCTTTTGGATGAGGCGGAAAAGAAGGCGTATACCAAACTCCCGGCTTCGATCGAAGAAGCGGCGAGAGCGGCAAGAGACAGCGAATTCTTAAAAGAAGTCCTGCCTGAGAATATACGAAAGAGTTATGTCGAGAAAATTCTGCCTTAGGGGGTAAGCAGATGTCCTCTGCAATGCGCGTCTACAGTGTGCTGCTGGTTTCGGCGGCCGAAAAATTTAATACTTCCTTGATGCCATTGTTTGCGGGCGGACGTTTCGAACCTGTGACAGTTGTGGATTCCGTCGCCAAAGCCAGGAGAAAACTGGTGGACAGATCCTTTGATTTCGTCATCGTAAACAGTCCCATGCCGGATGAATTCGGCAGAAGCCTGGTCGTGGATCTGGCATCGAATCCGGGCATCGTTCCGCTTCTTTTGGTAAAGAACGAGATGTATGAGGAGTTGTTCTTTAAACTGTATCCGCACGGGATTTTGGTCGGTGCAAAGCCGATCTCCGTTAATGCGATGCGGCAGTTTTTGGACAGCATGTGTACCTTCCGAGAGAGGTTGCGCGGCGTTGAGAAAAAGACGGTCACGTTAGAAGACAAGATGGAAGAGATCCGCCTGGTGAACCGCGCGAAGTGGTCGCTCATAAAGGCCTGCGGCATGACGGAAGAGGATGCACATCGCTATGTGCAAAAGCAGGCGATGGACCTGTGCTTATCCAAGCGCGAAGTGGCGGAAAACATCCTGAGAACCTATGGG
>JAILOQ010000036.1 GCA_024690725.1 Lachnospiraceae bacterium | reverse complement strand
AGGAAATTATCGCCCGCAACGGCACGCACCTCGATAATGGATCCGCTTAACTCCAGAATGGAAACATCGAAGGTTCCGCCGCCAAGGTCAAACACCAAAAACTTGGAATTGTCGTTGTTTTTGTATAAACCGTAAGCCACGGCTGCTGCCGTCGGTTCACTGATGATGCGCTCCACTTTAAAGCCCGCAAGTTCCCCTGCGCGCTTCGTAGCCCTGCGCCTGTCATCGTTAAAGTAGGCGGGCACGGAAATGACCGCTTCCTCCACACGCTGTCCCAGATATGCCTCCGCATCTTCTTTTAACGCTTTTAAGACCAGTGCGGAAAGCTCTTCCGGCCGGAACTGCTTGTCCAAAAGCTGAAATCTCCGGCTGCTGCCCATATCGCGTTTGAAAACGGCAGCACCGCTGTCCGGGTACAGAAGCAGACGTTCTTTGGCCGTCTCGCCCACATAGACCTGTCCTTCCTCGTCGATGCTGACAACGGAAGGCGTTAAGTGCTTTCCCAAACGGTTCGGGATGATCTTCGGCCCCTCCTCCGTAAAAACTGCGATTAAACTGTTGGTCGTACCAAGATCGATTCCTACAACCATAATGCCCTCACTTTGGTTTACATAATTTTATTTTGTGTTCCATCTGCGTAACAGATAGAGCGCAATATTGTCTTCTTCCGTATCGATCGTCATTGCGATGCGATACAACTCCTTTGCCCTGTCAAGGTTGCCGCGCGCCTCCTCCAAAAGGCCGTCCACGATCGCCGCTTCAAAACAGGACGGGAACTTGCAGAAGCTGCAGGCGTAATTGCACTTCATACGCTTTGCACATGCTTCTACCTTATCATATTGCCCGATAAACGCAAATGCAAGCGCGATATAATAGGAGTATGCCGGAATACCGCTCCTGCCGTCCTTTACGATAAAGGCTTCTTCGCTTCCGTATCGGCTCCGGATGAAAGAAAGGTAGTCTTCTCCGGCTATTTTGGCGTTCGCAAGATCGCCCATGAAAAAGTAGAGTTCCGCCAGTAAAAAGCGTGCATTCTCTCTCTCATACAGCCCTTTCTCATCCGCCTCTCCGATCGCGAGACCGGCATACTTTACAGCCTTTGGATAGTCTCCCTGCTGCTCATAAAAATCTCCGAGTGCCTTTAAACATTCCGCATGCCTGTCTGACCCCGTCGTAAGCTTTAAGGCACGCATCAGGCGCTTCTCGCCTTCCTTGTAGTTTCCTTCGCTCGAATAGATCTTTGCCGTCTCCAAAAAACGATCGACATCGGAAAACTCCGAACGGAAACGCTGTCCCTCATAGATATCCAGAGCCGCCTTCCGGTTGCCCATTCTCGCATATAACCACGCCAAGTCGTTGCAACGGTGTTTCGAAGCACCTTCTTTTTC
Organism: Lachnospiraceae bacterium; assembly: GCA_024690725.1. GTDB lineage: Bacteria > Bacillota > Clostridia > Lachnospirales > Lachnospiraceae > UBA2882. The sequence goes on along the minus strand of JAILOQ010000036.1, from coordinate 6,517 downwards.
CATGAGGAGCTCCAAGTTGCGGATCGCGGCAGGATAGTCCTTTTTGCAGCGGTACGTCTCAAACAGGTACTCAAAAGCCACCGTGCCGTCTCCGTCCCGATAGAGAGTCTTTGCCTTTTCCAGCTGGGCTACCGCTTCATCGTATCGGCGCAGTTTTCGTAAGATATCGCCCACATAGCTTTGATAGTAATAATTATCCGGCACCATCTCCGCGGCTTTTTGATAGTCGGCAAGTGCTTCGTTCAACATATAATGATCTTCGTAAAGGATCCCGCGGTCCATGTAAAGTGACGCCGTTTCCTTATAGTCGATCTGCTTTTGCCCGTTTGCAAGAGCCTCTTTGAAATACGCTTCCTTTTGTCCGGGCTCTCTTTCCATGTTGAAAAGTCTTCTTAAGACCAGCATGAGCTGATGATAAACGCCCGGATAATCTTCCCGGATCCGAACCGTTTCCTTAAATTCCTTTTCGGCGCGCAAGAGGTTGTCGTGCAGCTTTTCACGATCCCTTTCTTCCACGCGGCTTAAGCTGCGGCCGACCATGAAATGGTAATATGCCTCGGCAGGTTCTTTTTCCAGGAGTTTCTCAAACTCGGAAAGCGCCTCGGGGTATTTTCTCTCATCCATCAGACATTCCGCCTTCAGGTCGCACAGATCGATACTGTCGGGATACTCCTTTTGTGCATCTTCGATCGTTTTGTAAGCATCGTCAAAACGGTTGAAATTGCGATGCATCGTAGCGATCTCATAATAGATCATCGCTTCGTCTTCGATATCCGTAAAGTCGTCGGGTTTTTCTCCCTTTCCTTCCTCGGCGTCTTTCTTTTTCCGCTCATACTCTCCCTTGCGGGCAATGAAATCCTCCTCAAAGGCCAACAGGTCGTCTAAGATCTTCTGCCCGGTCTGACCGTCTTCACAGCTCTCTCTGCGCTTCTTCAGATCGAAAAGCGCGATCTCGTCACTCTTCAGTCCCGCTTCTTCCATGCGCGCCTTCACTTTTCCGGCATCCTCCGTCTGACCGTACTCCATAAACACCTTATAGGCAAAGACGTAGGGACGCACATAGCCCGGGTAAACGCCGATGGCATTGTAGTAATCGTCAATGACTTCCTGCGCGTGAAACAGCTTAAAATGCGCCTCCTCGCGAAGGAGATAAGCCGGATAATACTGCGGCTCGCGCTCCACAACGCGTGTTGCGTAGTCCACGCACTTCTCATACTGCTTCATCTGCAGATACATATGTGCCACACCGCTCATATATGAAAGGGAATGTGCGAGGTCTTTCTCCTCCTCGGCGCCTTCCTCGATCAGGCGGTGTGCCTCTTCGTTATCCTGTCCCACACGGATCATGCAATATCCGATCGCATACTTGGCAAACGGAATGCGGTTTATGCGCCGCTGCATCGTCCTGCTTCCGTCCGGCGAAAGCCCCTTTAACGCATTCAGCCAATCTCTCAAAAGCGGCAGGGCAACGTCGTATTTTTCCATCGCAAACTTAATGCGGGAATAGGCACTGATAAATTCATATTCTCCGCGATGCTTTTCGGGAATCTCTTCCAGAAGCTTATTGCAAAGTTCGAAATCCTCGTCCTGGAAATGTGCCCATACCAGTTCGATCATCGCATTGAAATCATCCGGATCCTTCTCCAGTTTCCCCTCATAATACCGGATCAAAGAAGGATTGATGCGATCCACAAACTCCTGCAAAACGGGGTCATTCGCGCTGATTTCCAGAAGCTGGAGGCTGTATTCTCTCGCATCGTCCCATTTCTCCTGTTTTGCGCAAAGCTTTGCCAGACCGAACTGGGCGAAGTAATAATCGCCGCCGTCTCTGGTCTTTAAAGCCTGCAGGAAGCATTTTTCGGCTTCTTCATCCATATCATTGAGCGCAAAGATCTGACCGCAGCTGGTCTCGATATACGTATCGTCTTCATATTGGAACGTATAGTCTTCGGCAAGCTCGATCGCATCTTTGGCATCCCCTTCTTTGACCAGGAGGCGGTAGAGTGCGATCTCACAGTCTCCGTACGGGTGCGTCATCGGTAAGGCCTCCATTTCGGCCACGATCCGCTTACCCTCCTTCAAGGTTTCGGGGTTATTTTCATCCACAATGCGCTTTAACTCATAAAAACGCGCTATATATTCATCCGTCTTGGCGGTCGTGTCGCCTTCAAAATCCTCGAAGGTGATCAGTTCTTCGTTCTCCAGACGGTTATTTACGTAGTTTAAGAAATTGGGCGGAAACATTTCTCGCCACTTATCGAGGTTTGCCACATAGGAAAAGCGCGCATCGATCGCCTTCCAAACGGCAAGCGGCAGATAAAAGTGATCCATCAAAAATACAAGCAGACGCTCGGCGCATTCCGCTTCCATATCCAGCGCTTCCGCAACCGGTGCATGCAAAAGTTCTTCCCAACGTTCCACGATCAGGCGCGTTTCCAGATCCATATAGGTCGTGTAGATCTCGTAGATCCAACGATCCACATCACTGCCGTCCTTTAAGGACTCATACTCTCTGTTTATGCCGTCGTCTTCCTCTTCGCGGGAGCACATTGCAAGAGCCTGCTCATAGGCTTCGCGAAGCAGCATAAAGCCTTCCGCGTCCTCTTCCGGATTCACGTCGACCAAGCGCTTGTGATAGGCTTCTTTGATCAGCTGCTCATCCAGTGTTTCCTCAATATCCAGTGTTTTCCATACCAATACCTGATCCATATGTTTTCCCCTGTTTTTTCTTACGATTTTTCTTCCACTATGCCATGCATGTTACAAAAAGAATCCCATGAGCCAGTCAAAACCCATGGGATTTCTATTTGAATGGAAATTGAAATTACTTCTTGTAGTTAACGATGTCGCCAAAGTCGGGCTTTAAGGAAGCGCCGCCTACCAAACCGCCATCGATATCGGGCTGTGCGAAAAGCTCTGCCGCATTGCCTGCGTTTACGGATCCGCCGTACTGAACGCGAACTGCGTCAGCGGTAGCCTGATCATAAACCTCAGCGATGCAATCACGAACTGCCTTGCAGATCTCCTCTGCCTGCTCTGTGGTTGCGGTCTTACCGGTTCCGATCGCCCAGATAGGCTCATATGCGATTACCATGGTCTTTACCTGATCAGCGGATACGCCGACAAGATCGGACTTGATCTGGGTACGGATGAAGTCAACGGCAATACCCATCTCTCTCTGCTCTAAGGTCTCGCCGCAGCAAAGGATCGGAGTAAGGCCTGCCTCAAATGCCTTCTTTACCTTCTTGTTTAAGAGTGCATCGTCTTCCTTGAAGTAGTCACGTCTCTCGGAATGACCGAGGATGACATACTTAACGCCTGCATCTACGAGCATCGGAGCAGAGATCTCACCTGTGTAAGCACCCTTCTCCTCAAAATACATATTCTCAGCACCAACCTGAATGTTGCTGCCCTTTGCAGCTTCCACTACGGGAACGATATCGATCGCAGGAACGCAGAATACTACGTCTACATCATCGTTTGCTACCAAAGGCTTTAATGTGTTAACCAATTCAACTGCCTGGCTGGGAGTCATGTTCATCTTCCAGTTTCCGGCAATGATCTTCTTTCTTGCCATGTTTTTGTCCTTTCCATCCTCCTTACGAAGGATCTGTGGTTTATTTTTACTTATCGTCTGCTGCAACTACGCCCGGAAGCTCCTTACCCTCCAAGAACTCAAGGGAAGCGCCACCACCTGTGGAAATATGGCTCATCTTGTCAGCAAAACCGAGCTGGTTGCAAGCTGCTGCGGAATCACCGCCACCGATGATGGTGGTTGCATCTGTCTCAGCCAAAGCCTTTGCTACGGCGATGGTACCCTTTGCAAGCGTAGGGTTCTCGAATACGCCCATCGGTCCGTTCCAAACAACGGTCTTTGCTTCTTTTGCAGCCTGTGCAAACAATTCCTGTGTCTTCGGTCCGATATCCAAACCTTCCTTGTCAGCCGGGATCTTGGTGGACTCTACATAGTCAACACTGATCTCTGCATCGATCGGGTTCGGGAAACCGTCAGCTACTGCGGTATCGATCGGAAGTAAGAGCTTCTTGCCGAGCTTCTCAGCCTTAGCCATCATTTCCTTGCAGTAATCAAGCTTCTCATCGTCTACCAAAGAGTTACCGATCTCATATCCCTGTGCCTTTAAGAAGGTGAACGCCATACCGCCACCGATGATGAGGGTATCGCACTTCTCAAGCAGGTTATTGATAACGTTTAACTTGTCAGCTACCTTGGCACCGCCGAGGATCGCTACGAAAGGACGAACCGGATTCTCTACGGCATTGCCTAAGAAATCGATCTCCTTCTGCATTAAGTAACCGACTGCGCAGTTACCGCCTTTTTCACGAACATACTTGGTAACAACAGCTACGGAAGCATGTGCTCTGTGTGCGCTACCGAATGCATCGCATACATAATCGTCGCAAAGTTCGGAAAGTTCCTTAGCGAAAGCCTCTCCTGCATCCTGCGGCTTTGTCTCTTCTTTGCCACGGAAACGGGTATTCTGTAATAAAACCACATCTCCTTCGGCCATATCAGCAACAGCCTTGGTCGCATCGGCGCCGGTTACGTTGTAATCACTTACAAAGTTTACGCTCTTGCCAAGCTTTGCGGATAAGCTCTCAGCAACGGGTGCAAGAGACTCGCCTTCGTTGGGGCCGTTCTTTACCTTGCCCAAATGGGAGCAAAGAATTACCTTACCGCCGTCGGCGATCAATTTCTTGATGGTAGGTAAAGCAGCATTGATACGGGTCTCGTCCGTGATCTTTCCGTCCTTGAGCGGAACATTGAAATCGCAACGAACCAGTACGCGTCTGCCCTTTACGTTAATATCATCAACGGATTTCTTGTTTAATGACATTTTTATGTCCTCCTTGCTTGTATTTAAGAAAAAAGGCCCGGTCCCATAGGACCGGACCTCATTCGTTCAAAAGATATCTGAATTATCCGAAAATTAGCCTAACTCAGCGAAGTACTTGATCGTACGAACCATCTGAGATGTGTAGCTGTTCTCGTTATCATACCAAGATACAACCTGAACCTCTGTCTTGTCGTCGCCAACAGGGTTAACCATGGTCTGTGTTGCATCGAACAGGGAACCATAGGTCATACCGATGATATCGGAAGAAACGATCTCTTCTGTGTTGTAACCGAAGGACTCGGTAGCCTGAGCCTTCATAGCTGCGTTAACTTCGTCCTTGGATACCTTCTTGTTAACTACTGCAAACAACATTGTAGTAGAACCGGTAGGGGTAGGAACACGCTGAGCAGCACCGATGAGCTTGCCGTTCAACTCAGGGATAACAAGGCCGATTGCCTTAGCTGCACCTGTGGAGTTGGGAACGATGTTGCAAGCGCCTGCACGGCTACGTCTCTTGTCGCCCTTTCTCTGAGGACCGTCAAGGATCATCTGATCACCTGTGTAAGCATGGATCGTGCACATGATACCGGACTCGATCGGAGCAAGGTCATTTAATGCCTTAGCCATAGGAGCCAAGCAGTTTGTGGTACAAGAAGCTGCGGAGATGATCTTGTCATCCTTTGTTAATGTCTCATGGTTTACATTGTATACGATAGTAGGAAGGTCATTTCCGGCAGGTGCGGAGATAACTACCTTCTTAGCGCCGGCATTGATGTGTGCCTGTGCTTTCTCTTTGCTGGTATAGAAACCGGAGCACTCAAGAACTACGTCTACACCCAACTCGCCCCAAGGACAGTTGTTTGCATCGGGCTCTTTGTAAATCTTTAAGGTCTTGCCCTTAACGGTGATGGTACCAGCCTCATCATCAGCTGTTACAGAGTCTTCCTCACCGATCTTAACATATCTGCCCTGAGAGCTGTCATACTTTAATAAGTGAGCCAACATAGAAGGAGTTGTTAAATCGTTGATTGCAACTACCTCATAACCTTCTGCACCAAACATCTGTCTGAATGCAAGACGACCGATACGGCCAAAACCATTGATTGCTACTTTTACTGCCATTTCAATTTCCTCCTGAAAAGTTTTAATATAGAAAACCTTAACCACTCCAGTCATAAGTTGTTAAAGTTTTGTCAGCAATGCTATTGTACAAAATCGGGCTGAAAATATCAAGACAAAAATGGCTCATTTCATAGAATTTTATTGATTTTTTCGGGATTTCCGAGTTATGTAAATTGCTTGTCGTTTTCCTCCCGTTATATTAGAATGAAGCATAACCAAAAGGAGGTAACTTACATGATCACATCGGATTTTCATATGCACTCTTCTTTTTCCACGGATTCGGATACGCCCATGGAAGAAATGGTAAAGGCCGCCATCGATAAAGGTCTTACAAGTATCTGTTTTACGGAGCACAACGACTTCGATTTCCCCTCCGACCCTTCCCTGCCCCCGGATCCTTTTCTTTTGAACGTGGATTCCTACCTCTACGAACTCCTCCGGGTCAAAGAACGGTATGCGGACAAGATCGGCATCTTCTTCGGTATCGAGATCGGTCTGCAAAAAAGCTGTTTGCGGAAAAACATCATTCTTTCCAAGGC
>JAILOQ010000127.1 GCA_024690725.1 Lachnospiraceae bacterium | reverse complement strand
TGGCGCTCGGATTTTTCCTGCTCCGTCCGGAAAAAACAAAGGAATAGCAAGATTTTGTGTTTGAAAAAATAATACTTGCAATATACGGAGGTTTTCGTTATACTATCTATATAATTATGGTAAACCAATTGCCGTAGCTACAAAGGGAGAGGCCTTCGGGCAGTTATGAGGAGTGGAATATGTTTTTTGATGTGCTGATCGGTTCGGCGCTCGTGCTGGGATTTGTGTATCTGACACGGGAAAAGAATTAGTGTGTAAAATCGGGTAGGTTCCTACCCGATTTTTATTTGCAGAAAATTTTGGGTATGATACAATAATCACTATGTTACGAAGAAGAAGCATCTTAAAAGAATTGATCCTTTTGTCGATCCCGACGATCATCGAAGAGATCATGAGTACACTTTTACAGTACGTCGATACCGCGATGGTGGGACGCCTCGGAGAACAGGCCACGGCTGCCGTATCCACGACGACGACGATCACCTGGCTGGTAAGCTGTCTTCCCTATGCGGTTTCCGCAGCGATCCTGGCGCTCGTATCGCGTGCGACCGGTGCAAAGGATCATAAAAGGACGGTACGTTATACCGGGATCGGATTTTTCCTGGCGATATGCGTCGGTTTGTTTTGTACGGCGGTCTGTCTTTTGCTAAGCCCCATGATCCCGCATTGGATGGGAGCGGAAGAGGCAATATGCAAGCCGGCTTCGCAGTATTTTGCGATCTACAGTTTAGCGTTTGTCTTTCGCAGCTTTGATACCGTGATGGGGGCTGCGATCCGTGCGACAAAGGACACAAGGACGCCGATGCTCATCAACCTTTCGGCAAACGTCTGCAATGTCGTGCTCAACTACCTTTTGATCTACGTATTTCATCTGGGCGTCAACGGCGCGGCGATCGCAACCGCGATCTCTTATGCGCTCTGCGGTCTTTGTATGGTTGCGGCGGCACAGAAGAACCCGCTGACGAAGTTTTCCTTAACCTCCATGGTTCCCGATGCGATCGAACTGGGAGAGATCTTAAGGATCTCACTTCCTACCTACGGAACCTCTGCGGCAAGCTGTTTGGGATACGTTCTTTTCGCAGGTATGGTATCCTCCATGGGGACCACGGTCTTTGCGGCGCATTCCATTGCCGTGACAGCGGAGACCTTATTCTATATTCCGGGCTACGGTCTTCGGACCGCGACCTCGGCCCTTGTCGGAAATGCGCTCGGTGAGGGAGATAAACGAAAGATGGGCTTTACGGAGCGAAGCAGCATCGCCATCACGGTTTCGGCGATGGTCTTTTCCGGCATGGTGCTGTATGTCACGGCGCCGTGGCTGATGCAGCTGTTTACCCCGAGTACGGCCGTGATCGACCTTGGCACGCAGATGCTGAGGCTGATCGCTTTTACGGAACCGTTCTTTGGCCTGATGATCGTGCTCGAAGGCATATTCTACGGACTCGGCAGGGCCAAGGGCGTATTTTTCACGGAGACGTTCAGTATGTACGGTATCCGCATCCTTTCCACGTATTTTGTCGTGAAGGTGTGGCATCTGTCGCTTCGCGAGGTTTGGTATTGTATGATCGCGGATAACGTGGTCAAGGCGTTATTGTTGTTGGTTGTGTATCTTCGTATGGTGCATAAGAGAAAAACAGAAGGAAGTATGTATGAGTGAAAGAGTGATCGATATTTTATTGGAATCCTTCCCCAAGATCCTGATCCCGGGACTCTTGCGGACGATACCGTTAACGGTTCTGGCCTTTGCCTTCGGGCTTGTCATTGCCGTTATCGTGGCGATGATCCAATATGCGAATATCAAGGTGTTAAAGGAAGTGTGCCGCTTTTACGTCTGGGTGATCCGCGGAACGCCGCTTTTGGTGCAACTGTTCGTGATCTTTTACGGGCTGCCCGGCGTCGGGATCCTGATCGATCCGTTTCCGGCGGCGGTTTTGGTCTTTGCCGTAAACGAAGGCGCTTACGCGTCCGAGACGATCCGTGCCGCAATGGAAGCGGTGCCGCACGGACAGATGGAAGCGGGGCTTTGCGTCGGGATGAGCTGGTGGCAGATCATGCGCAGGATCGTACTTCCGCAGGCATTTCGAACCGCATTTCCGACCCTCGGAAATGAGATGATCTCGATGTTGAAGGATACGTCCCTTGCGGCCAACATCACCGTGACGGAAATGTTTATGACGACGCAGCGGATCAATGCCAAGTATTATCTTCCCCTTGCCCTGTATCTGGAGGTCGGTTTCATCTATCTGATGTTCTCGACGATCCTCACAAGATTGCAGCATTACGGGGAAAAGAAACTGGCCGCGTACGGAAAGAGGTAATTATGGCGATACTTACGGCAAATGGAATCAAAAAGAGTTTTGGCGATACACAGGTGCTTCGCGGGATCGATCTGGAAGTGGAAAAGGGCGAGGTGATCTCGATCCTCGGTCCTTCCGGCGGCGGAAAGACGACCTTTTTGCGCTGCCTGAATTTTTTGGAGCAGGCGGATTCCGGTACGCTGACATTCTTGGATGAGACAGTGGAGCTTGCGAAGGCGAACAAAAAGCAGATCCGCGCGATCCGCATGCATACCGGCTTTGTGTTTCAAAATTACAATCTCTTCTTAAATAAGACTGCGTTGGAGAACGTGACCGAAGGACTGATCACGGCCCGGAAGATGAAAAAAGAAGAGGCTGTGAAAAAGGCGGAAGCTGCACTTTTAAAGGTGGGGCTTTCGGATAAAGCGGATGCGTATCCGAACCAATTGTCCGGCGGACAGCAGCAACGCGTCGCGATCGCAAGAGCACTGGCTACGGATCCCGCGATCCTGTATTTTGACGAGCCGACGAGCGCGCTCGATCCGGAGCTTACCAAAGAGGTGCTTGCGGTGATGCGCGACCTGGCCAAAGAAGGGATGACGATGGTCGTGGTGACGCATGAAGTGGGATTTGCAAGGCAGATTTCCACAAAGGCGGTCTTTATGGAAAACGGCGTAGTCGTGGAAGCCGGCGCGGCACCGGAATTTTTCGATGCGCCGAAGACGGAGCGGACCAAAGAATTTTTGCGTTCCATGTCGTCAAAAGATGTTTGATGTGTTAGAATAGGTAAAATTACGGACATGGTCCGAAGGAGGAAAGCATGAAAAAGAAAACATTGGTGAGCGTTTTATTGGGGGTTTGTGCATTTGCGTTATCTGCGTGCGGGAATGCGGCATCAACGGAAGATAACGGTGATTTCCTTTCACAGGTAAAGGGAAAAGGTACGTTGACCGTTGCAATGGAAGGGGACTGGGCGCCTTGGTCATATCACGATCCGGATTCGGATGCCGTTGTCGGTTTCGATGCGGATGTGGCTAGAGCCATCGGAGAGGAAATGGGGCTGGAGGTTACGATCGTAGAGGCTCCTTGGGAGAGTTTGTTTGCGGGACTTGACGCCGGCCGTTACGATCTGGTCATCAACGGTGTGGAAGTGACACCCGAACGTGAGGAAACTTACACATTCTCCGTTCCTTACGGATATATCCGGACGGCTTTGATCGTAAGGAGTGACAATGAAGAGATCAAGACTTTTGAAGATTTGAACGGAAAGAGTACCGTGAATTCGATCGCAAGTACCTATATGGATCTTGCGGAGAGCTACGGTGCAACGGCAACCGGTGTATCGACCTTAAACGATACTTTACAGAATGTCCTTGACGGAAGAGCGGATGCAACATTGAATGCGGATGTTTCTTTCTACGATTATATGAATGCCAATCCGGATGCTGAGTTAAAGATCGCAGCGGTAACCGAAGAAGCCAGCAAGGTCTCCGTTCCCATGCGGAAAGGTGAAGAATACGAAACATTTCATGCTGAAGTGGATGCTGCCATAAAGGCCTTGCGCGAAAGTGGAAAATTAAAGGAAATCTCCGAGAAATATTTCGGTTCCGATATTACGGCCGAGTAAAAAAGTACACGGAAAAAGAACGAAAAAGAAAGTGCGGATCGCACTTTCTTTTTTTGTATAATTTATCCCAAAAACGGAAATAATTGGGGACATTTTTGTGGGAATGTGATATAATTTTCCTAATGACTGCAAAGGACGTGCTACATTCATGTCTTGTACAACGTGGGGACGGTTACAATGATGAATGGCGAACGGATTCGCCAAAAGGAGGGCAATTTTATGAATCAAAAAAAGGGGCTTGATATGCTCAAAATGCTGCTGATGTTCGGCTTGATCCCGCTAATTGTCGTAACGGGAGCTTTGGCGATCTTCGCATCGGTCAAGATGCGTAATGAAATGCAGGACGAAGTGGCGGCGAAGCTGTCGGTCGCAAACAAAGAGTTTAATGAGTATGTCGGTACGATGTACCTGCAAAAAGGGGAAGAGTACTTTACTGCGGAGGGTAAGGACTATACCTATGTGGACAGCTTTAAGGAAGACGGTGTGGAGTTTACCGTATTTATAGGAGACACCCGTGTGATGACTTCCATTAAGGATGCTACAGGCAAACGTATCGAGGGTACACAGGCATCGGAGGGTGTCATCAAAGCCTGCTTGCAGGGGGAACAGCATTATACGGCAGACGGCGTTGTGATCAACGGCGAGGAGTACTACGTGGATTATCGACCGTTTTATGACGGTTGCGGTCGTGTGGTCGGCATGAGTTTTGCCGGAGAATCCAATGCGAAGGTCATGGAAGCCGTAAACGGTGTCCTGGGCGGCCTGATCGCAGTGACCGCAGTTTTGTTTACGATCTTTGTGGTTTTGATCATCGTGATGTCCTTAAAGGTAAAAGCGCCGTTAGCGCTCATCGAAGAGGATCTGGAGCGTGTGGTGAACGGTGATATTTCGCATCCCGTTCAGGCTAAGAGTGTCATCTACGAGAATAAGATGATGATCCAGAGTCTGACCAATATGAAATCAAAACTTTCCGAGGTTTCCGGCGGTATCAAGCAGGATGCGCAGGAACTGAGTGATAATGTAAGTTCCGTAACGGAGTTGTCCGCGCACAGTTCGGATGCGGCAGAACAGATCTCATCCGCAATGGACGATCTGGCCCACGGTGCGATGAGCATGGCCGAATCCGTGCAGAACGTCAATGCGCAGATGTTGGATATGGGCAATAAGGTCGGCGAGATCGGCGAGAGAGTCGAATTGTTAAACGCCAATGCGGATCAGATGCGTTCCGTTTCCGATACGGCGACCGAGCAGATGCATGCGGTCATGAAGAATTCAAAGTCTACGGTGAGTGCCGTGGAATCCATCAACGAACAGATCATTCGTACGAATGATTCCGTCAATAAGATCAATGAGGCGATCGGTCTCATCATCAGTATTGCGAACCAGACACAGTTGCTTGCGTTAAACGCATCCATCGAGGCAGCCAGAGCCGGTGAGGCCGGACGCGGATTTGCGGTGGTTGCGGACAGCATCAGCGCCCTCAGTGAGCAGAGCAATGCGAGTGCGGCTACGATCCGTGAGATTGCGGAAGAGATTTTGGAGAATTCCGAAGAATCCGTAGAATTGGCCGGCAAGATCCGCGAAACCATCGAACAGGAACAGCACGCGATCGAGCATGCGCAGGAGAGCTTCGCAAACTTAAATGAAGTCATCGGCGAGAATGTCGATAATATCAAGCTGATCGATGAAAAGACGGAAGCACTGCAGTCCATCAAGGGCGTGATCATCAACGATGTACAGGATCTGAGTGCGATCTCCGAAGAGAATGCGGCCAGCAACGAGGAAGTTACGGCTTCCATCGAGAATATCTCCACGGATATCCGTGATATTTCGTCCCGCATGACGGAGTTGGATGCATTATCCGAGAATCTGACCGATCTGATCGCATTCTTTAATTAAAAAGGCTTGCAATCCAAGATGCTCTGTGTTAAAATGGCTATTGTTGTGAAAAAGAGATGGTCCTCTGTTACGGTGCGTATTAAGAACATCCGATAGAAAAGGAGATAGCACAATGAACCAGATTATCAAAGAAATCGAAGATGCTCAGTTAAAGGCTGAGGTACCGGAGTTTAACGTAGGTGATACCGTTAAAGTCCATGGTAAGATCAAAGAGGGTAACCGCGAGAGAATCCAGATCTTTGAGGGAACCGTGATCAAGAAGCAGGGCGGAAGCAACCGCGCAACCTTTACGGTTCGTAAGTTCTCCAACGGCGTAGGCGTTGAGAAGACTTGGCCCTTACATTCTCCCAACGTAGAGAAGGTAGAAGTTGTTCGTCAGGGTAAGGTAAGACGTGCAAAACTTTACTACTTAAGAGATCGCGTTGGTAAGAAGGCAAAGGTAAAAGAGGTTATCAAATAATTACCGAAACGAGAGATCCCCGCAGACATGGTCTGTGGGGATTTTTTTGTCTGATTGCCCCACTTTTTGACTCCGTCGGAGATCCCCGCCTCTAAGAGCCGTGTGGGGGACGACAAACTTGTCGCCACAGTTCTTTCGGTGGAAAAGCAATCGCAAATATGGTAAAATCAAAAGTGGTATGCGTAAAAACAAAACGGTGCATACCGTGGGAGACGGCAGATGTTTCGAAGAAGAGGACGCCGCAAAGGGCTGAATTTTTATCAGAGAAAAAAGAAGATAAGCGGCAACGTGGTCAAAGAAGGTATGACCTATCTTTTTATCGTTTTGGCCGCCATGCTCGTTGCTTTTGTATTTGTTTTTTCCATCGGTTTAAAGACCGGTATCATCGGTGTGAGCATGGAGCCGGAATTGTCCAACGGACAGGAGGTACTGGTCAATCGCTTTATCTATAAGCTGACCGCACCGAAGAAAGGTGATGTCATCGTTTTTTTGCCGAGTGGCAATCAGAATACGCATTACTATGTGAAGCGTGTGGTGGCAAAACCGCAGGATCGCGTGGTGATCCGAGACGGAGTGCTCTACGTAAACGATTTGCCCTATACCGAAAGGGAACTTGATAAGATCGCAGATCCCGGGATCCTCAGCAATGAACTGACACTCGAAAAGGATGAGTATTTTGTGATCGGAGACAACATCAACAATTCCGAAGACAGCCGTTCGGGGAATATCGGCCCGGTCAAGGCGTCTTCCATCGTAGGAAAGGTATGGTTCCACATGGCCGGCGAAGGCACCGGTGTGGGATTTATGGATTAGATATGAACATACAATGGTACCCCGGACATATGACGAAGGCACGCAGGATGATGGAGGAGAACATCCGCCTCATCGATCTGGTCATCGAATTGTTGGATGCGAGAGCACCGCTTTCGAGCAGAAATCCGGACATCGACAAGCTCAGTCAGGGTAAGGCGCGCCTTGTGTTACTGAACAAAGCGGACCTGGCGGATGCACGTGCCACGGCGCAGTGGGAAACGTTCTTTTCCCGGGAAGGGATCGCGGTGGTGACACTGGATTCGAGGAAGCGCGATGAAATGAAAAAGCTGGACGCAAAGGTTGCGGAGGTCTGTCAAAAGAAGATCGAACGCGACAGGAAGCGCGGGATCAAAAACCGCCCGGTGCGTGCCATGGTGGTCGGCATTCCGAATGTGGGGAAGAGCACCTTTATCAATTCCTATGCCAAAAAGGCGGTCGCAAAGACCGGAAATAAGCCCGGTGTGACAAAGGGAAAGCAGTGGATCAAATTGAGTAAGACCTTGGAACTGCTGGATACGCCCGGCATCCTCTGGCCGAAATTCGAGGATCCCGAGGTGGGCTTTCATTTGGCGGCCTTAGGTTCCGTAAACGATCAGGTGGTGAATACCGAAGAACTTTGGTCGGAGCTTTTGACCTATTTGAAATCCTCCTATGCACCCCTGTTAAAAGAACGCTATGACATGGATGCGACGGGGGATAACACCCTGCTCATGGAGGCGTATTGTCAAAAGACCGGTTGTCTGAAGACCGGCGGAGAATTGGATTATTACCGTGCGTCCCTCCTGTTTTTGGATGATTTCAGGAGCGGCAAGATCGGAAAGATCACATTGGAGTTACCGCGTGAAAACGATTAAGAAAGTACTGGGGTTTAGCCTGTACATTTTTGTGATATTAATACTGGCGTATCTTCTTTCGCGCTTCGTTGTGAAACGCACCGGCGTGGACGGACACAGTATGGAAGAGACGCTTCATGACGGCGATCAGCTTTTGGTGGATCAGCTAAGCTATCGCTTTCACGAGCCCGAGCGATTTGACATCATCGTCTTTCCCAACATGGGAACGCAGGGAAATCTTGTGAAGCGGATCGTCGGTCTGCCGGGCGAGGAAGTGCGCATCGATGAAGCGGGCGTGATCTACATTAACGAAACGCCGCTTACCGAGCATTTCGGGAAGGAGCCGATAAAGGATCCGGGGCTTGCGGCGCGCACCGTAAAGCTTCATGACGGCGAATTCTTTGTGCTTGGCGATAACCGAAACGACAGCTTGGATTCCCGCTCCGCGGATGTCGGGATCGTGTATGAACAAAACATCATCGGCAAGGTTTGGATCAGACTCCTGCCTCTTCGCCGATTCGGAAAGGTAGCATAATGGAAAAGATCAGCGAGATCAAAGAAATCTATTCGGTGGCCGCAGCGGCGGAAGACGCAAACGTAATGGAGGAAGGCTTACGTTCTTTTCTCCGGCAGTTTTCGGACGATGACAGAAGCGGTGTTCTGGCCCTGAAGGAAAAGGCGCAAAAGAAATTGACCGCCCTGGACAAAGAACGTGCACGTATGCATGAAATGTTTTCGTATGAGAGAGAGTATGCTTCGTATCGGGCGATCTGCGGGATTGACGAAGTGGGAAGAGGACCTTTGGCGGGGCCTGTCGTGGCCTGTGCCGTCATCCTTCCGAAGGATTGCGATCTTTTGTATCTAAACGATTCCAAGCAATTATCCGAAAAAAAGAGAGAAGAGCTTTATGATAAGATCATGGCTTCGGCGGTTTCCGTGGGGATCGGTTCTTCGAGTCATGAACGGATCGATGAGATCAATATCTTGCAGGCAACGTATGAAGCCATGCGAAAGGCTATTGCGCAGCTTACGCCAAAGCCGGATCTGTTGTTAAACGATGCGGTGACCATTCCGGGTGTCGAGGGAAAGCAGGTGCCGATCATCAAGGGAGATGCGAAGTCGGCATCGATCGCCGCAGCATCGATCGTGGCCAAGGTTACGAGGGATCGGTTGATGGTTGAAATGGATGAAAAATATCCGGGATACGGTTTTGCGGGCAATAAAGGATACGGAAGCGCAGAGCATATCAAGGCGATCAAGACACTTGGACCTTGCGAGATCCATCGCAGAAGCTTTATCGGGAATTTTGTTTGATGAAATGAGCAAGCGGTATAAACCGTTGTGTGAGGAAAGCATATGCCGATTTCGGGAATCTTTCAAAATCTGAATATCGGAAATCAGAATATCTCCTCCGTTTCCGTACCGAAGGAAACGCAGGAGGCTGTAAGTGCGCAAAAAGACAGTGGGCAGAGTGCGCTCGCAAACCTTAAGAACGGGGACAGCATCAGCGGAAAAGTCATGAGTTCTCAGGGCGATACGGTGACAGTCGAGCTTTCGGATAAGAGCACGATGACGGCCACGGTGAAGGGCGGCGTCAATCTGCAGCCCGGCTCCCAGGTGACCTTTATGGTCAGCAGCGCACAGAGCGAAAAGCTGGTCCTGAATCCGCTCTTTACCAATACCAATGCATCACCGACCGTGGAATCGGCGTTAAACAACGCGGGCCTTGCGGTCAATGAGCAAAATGCCGCCATGGTCACGACCATGATGGAACAGGGCATGGGGATCGGAAGGGAAAACCTTTTGACCATGGCCAAGGATGTGGCCGCAAACCCCGAGATCAATGCGGCGACCATCGTAAAGCTCAATCAGATGCATGTGGAAGTGAACGAAACGAATGCGGACATGCTCCACACCTATGAAAATATGCAGCACCGGATTTCCGGTGCGATCGATGATATCACGGATTCTTTGGCCGGGCAGTTAAAGACCATGACGGGATCCGATCCGTCGGGAGCCATGAAGCTTTTTGACGGTGTGCTGCAATCCCTTGGCATGGATACGACAAAGGAAGCGGCTCCGTTTTTATCGGAAGACGGGAAACTGACGGTTCCGATGCCTGCCGAACAGACAGGCGCAGCGCAGTCCGGCGATGCGGCACAGACGGCA
>JAILOQ010000144.1 GCA_024690725.1 Lachnospiraceae bacterium | reverse complement strand
AAATGCCGGCGTGCTCCAGATCCTGATGCTTTTGTTTGTGATCGCGCTCGGTGCCCTTTTGTCAAAGCTCATGGTCCGGCCGCTTGACCGCGTTACAACAGCGATCCATGATGTGAAGAACGGGTTTGAGACAAGTGCCATCGAAGTAAACGATACACTTGAAACGGAGCATATCATTACGGCGTTCAATGAACTTTTGGGACGGATGAGGGTACTTGACGAATCCAGACAGGAGTTTGTTTCCAATGTCTCGCATGAGCTGAAGACACCGATCACTTCCATGAAGGTGCTGGCGGATTCTCTGCTCTCCCAGGAAGATGCGCCGGTGGAAGTGTATAAGGATTTCATGACGGATATTGCCGATGAGATCGACAGGGAAAACAAGATCATCACAGACCTTTTGAGCCTTGTAAAAATGGATAAAACGGCATCGGATCTGAATATTGAAGAGACGGATATCAACGATCTATTGGAGCATATCTTAAAGCGGCTGCGTCCGATCGCAGAGCAGAAAGATATCGATCTGATCTTTGAAAGCAATCGCCGGGTAACTGCGATGGTGGATGAGGTGAAACTGACGTTAGCCTTGTCTAACCTGATCGAGAACGGCGTGAAATACAATCGCGAACATGGATTTGTCAAAGTTGCGCTGGATGCGGATCACCAGTTCTTTACGGTAGATATCCAGGACAACGGCCTCGGTATTCCGGAAGAGTCCAGAGAGCATATTTTCGAACGATTCTACCGCGTGGACAAATCCCATTCCAATGAGATAAACGGAAACGGTCTGGGTCTGGCGATCACAAGAAATGCGATCTTGATGCACCGCGGAAGTATCAGTTTGGAGAGCGAGGTTGACAAGGGAACGACGTTCTTTGTCAAGATACCGCTTTCTTACACGCAGACGAAGTAGGGGAAGGGATATGTCAAAACAGAGGTTGATAGGACAATTGCATATCATGATGATCCTCCTCATCGCTTCGGCCCTTCTTTTTACAGGATGTACCAAAGAGGCGGAGAAAGAAGAAGGAACGTTTAACGTATATCGTCTGGGAAGCGAAGGGATGAGCATCGTGCCCGAAGAGGTGGAGCTTTCGGGACTGGAAGGAGATACGACCGGGGATCTGGCGGTAAAGGATCTGTTGGATGAGTTACAGGAGGCGCCGCAGGATAAGGCGTTAAAGAGTGTGCTTCCCGGAAGCGTTACCGTAAAGGATTTTCATATTCTGGACGGGCAGCTGGTGGTGAATTTCAGTGTGGAATACCTGAACATGGATAAGGTCCGGGAAGTATTGTGCCGGGCGGCGCTGGTGCGAACGCTTTGTCAGGTGGAGACCGTCGATAACGTGCTTCTCATGGTGGAAGGGGAGCCGCTTACGGATGCGGACGGAAATGCCGTGGGACATTTGACGCCGGATATGTTTTTCGATAATGCGGGGAATGCGCTTTCGACCTATGAGCGCACGAATCTGACATTGTATTTTGCGAATGAAACGGGCGACAGACTGAAGCCGACGATCGTGGAGTGTGTGTATAACAGTAACATTTCCATGGACCGATTGGTCGTTGAGAAGATCATAGAAGGTCCGAAGGATGATGCGGAGCATAAACAGGGATATCCTACCGTGTCAAAGGATACCGTGATCAATTCGGTCACGACCAGAGACGGGGTGTGCTACGTGAATCTCGGCAGCGGCTTTTTGGCGCATGAATATAATGTGACGCCGCAGGTAACGATCTACTCCCTTGTGGATTCCCTCACAGAGTTAGCAGATGTTAACAAGGTACAGATTTCCATAGAAGGAAGTACGGAGATGGATTATATGGAAACCATTCCGCTTTCCCAGAATTTTGAACGAAATCTGGAAGTTGTGGAATAATATGTCCGGGTAAAGGAGGCAGAAAATGAAGGCATTGTATGAGAACATTGCGCGCCTTGCGCAATACGGGATCGAAACCGGATTGATCGATGAGAGCGAGAGGATCTACAGCATCAATCTGATGCTTGATATCTTCAAAGAAGATGATTTTGAAGCGCCGGAGCAGATAGAGAGTCCGGTGGATTTAGAGAGTACATTAAAGGCGCTTTTGGACATTGCGGTCGAAAAAGGGCTTTGTGAAGACGGCGTAGTAAGCCGAGACTTATTTGATACACGTCTGATGAATACGATCACGCCGCGACCTTCCGAGGTGAATCGGATGTTCTTTGACCGGTATGCCGAGTCGCCGGTGGCCGCAACGGATTTCTTTTATAAGTTCAGTCAGGATACGGATTATATCAGACGGTATCGTCTGTGCAAGGACATTCGCTGGGTATATCCTTGTGCATACGGCGATGTGGATCTGTCTATCAATCTGGCAAAGCCGGAGAAGGACCCGAAGGCCATTGCGGCTGCGAAAAACGCAAAGCAAAGCGGGTATCCGAAGTGTCAGCTTTGCATGGAAAACGTCGGCTATGCGGGCCGTATCAACCATCCGGCCAGAGAAACGCACCGTGTGATCCCGCTGACGATCAACAACAGTGACTGGGCATTTCAGTATTCCCCCTACGGTTATTACAATGAGCACTGCATCGTGTTAAACGGTGAGCATGTGCCGATGAAGATCGAGCGTGCGACCTTCATTAAATTGTTTGATTTTGTAAAGCAGTTCCCGCATTATTTCCTGGGAAGCAATGCGGATCTTCCGATCGTGGGCGGTTCGATCTTAAGCCACGATCATTATCAGGGCGGACATTATGAGTTCGCCATGGCGAAGGCAGGATATGAAAAGGAACTTACGATCCCGGGCTATGAGGATGTGCAGGCGGGCATCGTGAAGTGGCCGATGAGCGTTATCCGCATCCGATCAAAGGAAGCGGGCAGGCTGATCGATCTGGCAGAGCATATCCTCAATAAATGGCGTTCGTATTCGGACGAGGCGGCCTTTATCTTTGCCGAAACCGACGGAGAAGCGCACAATACCATCACACCGATCGCGCGTATGAGAGGCGATGTGTTTGAACTGGATCTTGTGCTTCGCAATAATATCACAACCACGGAGCACCCGCTTGGCGTGTTCCATCCACATGCGAAACTGCATCACATCAAGAAAGAGAACATCGGTCTCATTGAGGTAATGGGCCTCGCGGTACTTCCCGCGCGCCTCAAGGACGAGTTCTCGGCACTGTCGGATGCCATCTTGCAAAAGAAGGATCTTCGGGCGGATGAGATGCTAAAAAAACATGCGGACTGGGTGGAGGAGTTTTACCCGCAGTATTCTGATGTGAACAAGGACAATATCGACACGATCTTAAAGGATGAAGTCGGGAAGGTCTTTGTCGAAGTACTTGAGGATGCCGGTGTTTACAAATGTACGGCCGAGGGACGTGAAGCCTTCCTTCGGTTTATTGCAACACTTTAAGTCAGTCATAAGAAAGGCGGTAGACGATGAAAGAAAAATTATTGGAAGAGTTTTCCAAGGTTTTCGGCGATAACGAGGGCACCAAGGTGTACTTTGCACCGGGACGCGTGAACCTGATCGGCGAGCATACGGATTATAACGGCGGCCATGTATTCCCCTGTGCACTTACGGTGGGAACCTACGGTGTAGCCAGAAAAAGAACGGATCATAAATTAAACCTTTATTCCATGAACTTCGAGAACTTAGGTGTGATCGAATCCTCCCTGGAGGATCTGGTGCCACACGACGAAGCGGGATGGACGAATTACCCCAAAGGAGTTATGTGGGCGTTTGAAAAGCGCGGAAAGAAGATCGATTACGGTATGGACCTTCTTTTGTACGGAACCATTCCGAACGGTTCGGGACTTTCGAGTTCGGCGTCGTTGGAAGTGCTTACCGGAAGCATTTTGCGCGATATGTACGGGTTTGATGTCAGCAATGAGGACCTGGCTCTGATCGGCCAGTATTCGGAGAATAACTTCAACGGCTGCAACTGTGGTATCATGGATCAGTTTGCATCCGCCATGGGCAAGAAGGACAATGCAATCTTCCTTGACACGGCGACCTTGCAGTTTGAATATGCGCCGGTTGTTTTGGAGGGCGCAAAGATCGTTGTGACCAACTCCAATGTGAAGCATTCCCTTGTGGATTCCGCATACAACGAGCGCAGAAGCCAGTGTGAGACGGCACTTCATGAACTGCAGGAAGCGGAAGCCAAGGCAGGCGGGAGAGAGATCAAATCCTTGGGCGACCTTACGCCGGATGAATTCGAGGCAAGAAAAGATGCCATCAAAGATGATGTCAGAAAGCTTCGTGCGAAGCATGCGGTATATGAAAATCAGAGAACGATGGATGCGGTTGCGGCGCTTCGTGCCGGCGACATCGAGAAGTTCGGAAAACTCATGAACGCTTCTCACGTATCCCTTCGCGATGATTACGAGGTGAGTTGTCCCGAGATTGATGTGCTCGTGGAGGAAGCATGGCACGTCGACGGCGTGATCGGATCACGTATCACGGGCGGCGGCTTCGGCGGTTGCACCGTCAGCATCGTAAAGGATGAGGCGATCGACACATTCAAAGAAAAGTTAGCAGCGGCTTACTCTGAACGCTGCGGAAAGACCTGCGATTTCTATGTGGTAGAGATCGGTGACGGTCCCGTGATCTTATAAGTATCAGACAATCTACAGCGCCCGTTCTATGCCTTGCATGGCGGGATTTGAAAGGAGAACATACATGAATATTTTAGTCAGTGGCGGTACAGGCTTTATCGGCTCCCATACCTGCGTGGAGCTTTTGGCAAAGGGACATGACGTAGTGGTTTTCGATAACCTCTACAATTCCAAGGAATATGTGGTAGACCGGATCGAGCAGCTTTCCGGTAAGAAGATCAAGTTTTACAAAACAGACATGCTGGACAAAGAAGGTCTTCGCAAGATCTTTTCCGAGAACAGCTTCGATGCGGTGATCCATTTTGCGGGACTTAAGGCTGTCGGCGAAAGCGTGCAAAAGCCCCTTCTTTACTATCATAATAACTTAGAGGGAACCATCAATCTGTGCGAAGTCATGGAAGAGTTTAACGTAAAGCGCATTATCTTTTCTTCTTCCGCAACCGTGTACGGCTCACCGAAAACGGTGCCGATCACCGAGGACTTCCCGCTTTCCACAACGAATCCTTACGGATCCACGAAGCTGATGTTAGAGCGGGTACTTTCGGATCTGACCGTGCCGGATAAGGACTGGAGCGTGGTACTGCTCCGTTACTTTAATCCGATCGGTGCGCATGAGAGCGGACTTTTGGGAGAGACACCGAACGGCATTCCGAATAACCTGATGCCGTATATCACACAGGTGGCGATCGGAAAGTTGCCGGAACTTGGCGTCTTCGGCGATGATTATGATACGCCCGACGGAACCGGTGTCAGAGATTACATTCACGTTGTGGATCTTGCAAAAGGTCACGTAAATGCCGTGGATAAGGTAGTAAGCACCACAGGTGTAAACGTATATAACTTGGGAACCGGCAACGGCTATTCCGTACTTGATATCGTAAAGGCGTTTGAGGCCGCAAACGGTGTGAAGATCCCGTACCGGATCAAACCGAGACGTGCCGGTGACATCGCAACCTGTTATGCGAATCCCGCGAAGGCAAAGGCGGAGCTCGGCTGGGAAGCGGAGTATGATCTCGAGAGAATGTGCAAGGACTCCTGGAGATTTACGCAGAAGTACTTTGCGGAGAATCCCGAATAAAGGGATGCCCATAAGGGAAAAGGGATGAAATATAAAACACTGAGGTGAAACGGATTGAATTACAAGATCGTTATATGTGACGATAATGAAGATATTCTCAAGCAGTTAACGGAGTTTATAAGCGAGGATTTTTCTGAGCGCGCAGAGATCGTATCGTACGGATCTTTGGATGAATTGAAAATAGCGTTTGAAGGCGGTCATGTCCGGCAACCGGATATTCTTATCATGGATATCAGTTGGGAAGACCGGGAGACGGGACAAGTGGATGCAAAGGGTATCGAGATAACCGGATGGTTACAAAAGAAATACCCTTTGTTGAAGTGCGTATTTTCGACCGGATTTATCCGGATGGCGCCCGAGATCTTCCGGGCCAAACCGACGGCGCTCGTATTAAAACCGCTGAACAAAGAAAAGGTAACGGAAGCCGTTGAAAAATGCATATCCGAGATCGAAGAAGAGAATGCCGAAACGGTCGTTCTGCAGATCGGAGGAGAACTTGTCACCCTGCGTCTTTGTGACGTGCTGTATTTGGAATCTGTCAATCACGAACTTCATATTATAACCATACAGAATGAATATAAGTTATGGATGAAGATGGATGATGGACTGAAACTGATGCCGGAGGGGCATTTTGTTCGTATCCACCAGTCCTACGCGGTGAATATGGCGCATATCAACAGTTTCCGCCCGACCAATGTGCTGCTTGGTGACGGCTCCTGTCTTCCGATCAGTAAGAAGCGCTACAAAGATGCGAAGCAGCAGTATCTTAAGATGCTTGGCACTAAGGACTAAGCAGAAAGGCGGGGTGCCGGAGGTTCAGCAGGGTTATTCGTTTTCTTTTCTGCCATTATGCTAAAATCTTTGCTGCTTTGTCGTATTCCGGAAGACACCTTGGC
>JAILOQ010000133.1 GCA_024690725.1 Lachnospiraceae bacterium | reverse complement strand
GCGATCAACGATTTCGCATAAGGAATAAAGGTCGAAGGGATAAGCTCCGAAATGAGATCAATGACCGATTCCTCCGTGATCGGGGTATACGGGATCACCGAACAGATCAGGATCAAAAGAGGAATCATTGAAAACAGCATGAAAAAAGCTGCAGATGAAGCATAAGCAGAAACATGCGCATCATTCATTTTTTGGCCGAAACGGCCCATTAAAGCGTAAATCCGTTTAATCATGCTCCACCTCTAATGCTTAAGATCTTGCGCTACCTACAACAAAGAAAATCATAATATAAAATGAACGGCATTGCAATGAAAAACAGCCCTTACGGGCTGTCTTTCATTAGCACCGGAATGCCGGTTCTTATTTTTTGACTCCTAGCAAAACGCCAGGTGGGCAACCGCACATCCGCTTCTGTGATCCACATCACTTAATGGGTGGCACGACATCCACGAATAAATATAGGAATCCCGTTTAAAGTAACTGTAGGTTCAAAACAATAAGAAGTATCGAACATTCCAGTTAACGTAATTATAGAATATCCTACTCAAAAAAACAAGCCAAAAACGTGATGTTTACCGACTTTCTTTGATCGTTTGCATCGTTAACTGACCCAGTTCATGGAATACCTGTTTCGTTTCCGCATCGGCCGTTTTGACTGCATCGATCAATGCAAGAAAATTCTTTCCGTTGATATCACTTAAGGTCTTTGTGTTGTTTGCAAACAATACATCAAAGACAACCGATATGAACACCTTCGTCTGTTCTGCCGTCAAACGCTCCAAAACATTGTCAACGATCTTATGCATCACGATCGCATCCTTGGAAAGAAGGCCGGTTTTCACGAAGACATTTCCGAGTACATTCCAGCTGAACATGTCATGACTCATCAGTCCTCTGTTCGGCGAATTGACCACATATTCATTGTTTCCGTGATACAAAAGCGTACCGATCATTGACTCTTCCGGTAAAAACCAGTGTGTCACATCGTTTATGCTCTTATAAGCATCCGTCATCAAAAATTCTTTGGAAAAACCCGGACCGTCGTAATTGTAGACACCGCTGATCAGTTCTTTGATCATCGGCTTTGCGTTTGTCGCCGCGTAGATTGCAAGATTTCCGCCTTTGGAGTGTCCCATCAGATAGATCCGCTTTCCGATGTTTTGCGTCGGTAAAAGCTCCATTTCGTTCAGGGAACGCTGCGCATATACTTCTTCCAGGTATTCAACCGCTTTCTCCTGCGCCGGGATCTTATCCATTACGGCAAGATTGAAATCTTCTTTCCAGCCAACGACCGTATCATCCGTTCCTCGGTATGCGACAAATACATCCCCAAGCGTATTTTGGAAGGTGATCGCCGCAAACTGCAGCTCCGCTTCCTCGTCCACGTGATTGACATATCCCGAGAGTCGCAAGGTTCCGAACCGATAGGTTTCGGACGCTTTGTGAAACAGGTTGATCACTTCTTCCGGAATGATGACACCCAGACGGGAATACTTCTCATCGGTCAGATAATTCGAAAAATCTCCATAGCAGTCCCGTAACAGGATCTGATCCTCAAAGGATTCCGTCACAATCTTATCAAACTCCGCATAAGCGATCGTACTTAAGATCAAACCGTCCACTTCGTTAAAAGGGGACGTCTCGAAACTCAAGTCGCCCCTCCAATCGAGATAATCCATGATATTGTTCATAATCATTCCCCACAGACAGATTATTTTTCCGCTTTGGCAAGCTCCACCGCCGCAGAACAGCCGATCCTGTCGCAACCGGCATTTAAATATGCTTCCATATCTTCTTTTGTACGGATCCCACCGGCCGCCTTGATCTTCACATGCGATCCGATGTTCTCCTTCATAAGCTTTACATGCTCAAGTGTAGCTCCGGCCGTACCGAAACCGGTGGAAGTCTTGATGTAATCGGCCCGCCCTTCCGTCACACAGGAGCAAACCTTCTCGATCTCCTCATCCGTCAGATAACACGTTTCGATGATGACCTTCAACACATGTTCTTTGCACAGGGCCTTTAAGATGCTGATCTCATGCATCACGCTCTCAAAATCGCCGTTTTTGACATCCGTGATATTGATGACCATATCGATCTCATCGGCGCCGTCTTCCAGGGCCTGCACCGTTTCCGCAGCCTTCGCTTCGGTCACACAATACCCGAGAGGAAAGCCTACCACCGTACAGATCTTTACCTTGTCACCAAAGGTTTCCTTAACACGGGAAATATAGCAGCTCGGAATACAAACGCTTGCCGTATGATACTCGATCGCTTCTTCGCAAAGCGTCTTGATATCCTCCCAAGTGCAATACGGCTTTAACTGCGTATGATCCACATGTGTCAGTATCTCTTTCATTTCCATAATCTATCGTTCCTTTCGTTCACACGTTCCGTAAAAGAAGTGTCGGCATTACGCACCGGAAACGCACCGCCCTCCGATTTATACCGTAACGAACCTGTATCATCTCTTCTCGATCGGTACATAGTCACGATCCTCGTGGATCGGCTTATATGCGGGACGGATGATCTTTCCGTTATTGGCAAGTTCTTCCAGTCTGTGCGCCGACCAGCCGACGATACGCGCGATCGCAAAGATCGGTGTGTAAAGCTCATACGGAAGATTCAGCATCGAATATACGAATCCGGAGAAGAAATCCACGTTGACGCTGACGCCCTTGTACATCTTCCGCGATTCTTCGATCACCTGAGGTGCCAGACGTTCTACCATGGAGTAAAGTGCAAATTCTTTTTCCAGACCCTTCTCAACGGAAAGTTTTTCCACGAAGGAACGGAAGATTTCCGCTCTCGGGTCGGATTTGGAGTAGACCGCATGGCCGACACCGTAGATGAGTCCCGCATGATCAAATGCTTCTTTGTTCAGTAAGGCTCTCAGATAATCCGCTACTTCCCCTTCGTCCGTCCAATCCGAAACCTCACGCTTCAAGTCCTCAAACATGCCGACCACCTTGATATTGGCGCCGCCGTGTCTGGGACCTTTTAACGATCCGATGGCAGCCGCCATAACAGAATACGTATCGGTCAAAGAAGATGTGACTACATGCGTGGTAAACGTAGAGTTATTACCGCCGCCGTGCTCCATATGCAAGATCAGAGCCACATCCAAAATCTTCGCTTCCAAAGGAGTGAACTTGGAATCCGGACGGAGAATATGCAAAATATTCTCAGCCGTAGAAAGATCCGTGCGCGGAGAATGAATGAACAAACTCTCACCGCCGTGATAATGTGCATAGGCCTGATATCCGTAAATGGAAAGAAGCGGAAACAGGGAGATCAACTGAAGACACTGTCTTAATACATTCGGAATGGATGTATCATCCGCTCTGTCATCATAGGAATACAGCGTAAGGACACTTCGGGCAAGCGTGTTCATCATATCCTTGCTCGGTGCCTTCATAATGATATCACGAACAAAGGACGTCGGAAGGGTACGATACTCTCCAAGCAACCTCGAAAAGCTCTCCAACTCTTCTTTGTTCGGTAATTTGTCAAACAACAATAAATAGGCCGCTTCTTCAAATCCGAACCGCCCCGATTCGCTCGATCCCTTTACAAGATCGCGTACATTATATCCCCGAAAATACAATTCACCGGGGATTGGAATCTGCTCCCCGTTCTCATATCTGTGTGCTCTGACATCGGAAATATTGGTAAGTCCGGCTAACACGCCCTTACCGTTGATATCTCGCAGTCCCCGCTTCACGTCGTATTTGGTAAAAAGTTCCTGTTCGATCACACCGGCTGTCTGCGACATCTTCGCAAGATTGATGATCTCCGGTGTTACGGCGGAAAGATTGTTCTGATCCATGAAATCCCTCTTCGCTTTCTCTCTTAAATATGTTATGTAAATTATACCAAAAAATCGGGTAGTTGCCTACCCGATTTTTCTTAAAAAAGTCTAAAACGCGTTGTCAGATGCCAAGGAAATTCTTAACTACCTGCTCCATTTCGTCTTTTTCACAGACCGTATCGTGTAACACGGGAGCGGTACGGATCTCCTCGATCGCATTGGGGACCGAAGTATTGGAAAGCTTGCTCAGCTCATCCACCAATGCGAAATCCTCCATCTTGTCATATTTCTCATCGATTGCCTTCATTACGCTTCGGGTAAATTTATATGGGCTTGCGGTACTTGCGATCACAGCCTTTGTCTGATCTTGTGACTGCTTTACGTAGGTATCGTAACCAGCACTTGCGACTGCGGTATGTGTATCGATCACATAACCGTATTCTTCGTACAGGGTGCGGATCTTTTTAAAGCACTCTTCTTCGGATGCGTATTCTCCGACAAAGTCCTTAAGCTCTGTCTTCATCTCATCCGTGATCGTATATACTCCGCCTTCGGATAAGTTCTTCATCAACTCTGCATTCTTTTCACTGTCGTTTCCCGCAATACGATAGATCAGTCTCTCAAGGTTTGATGAGATCAGAATATCCATGGAAGGGGAACTTGTCAGGATAAAGTCTCTGTTTCTATCATAAGTGCCGCTCTGAAAGAAATCGAACAATACCTTATTCTCGTTGGAAGCACAGACTAACTTTGCGATCGGAACGCCCATGTTCTTTGCATAAAAGGCAGCTAAGATATTACCGAAATTACCGGTCGGAACGACCACATTGATCATTTCCTTATCGGCGATCTTCTCTTCAGCCAAAAGTCTCGCATAAGCATATACGTAATATACGATCTGCGGAACCAAACGTCCGATGTTGATGGAATTGGCGCTGGAAAATTGGAATCCCTTTGCGTTCAATTCTTTGGCAAGTTCCGGGTTATGGAACATGTTCTTTACCCCGGTCTGCGCATCGTCAAAGTTGCCGTGAATACCGACCACATGCGTATTGTCACCCTTTTGTGTCACCATCTGCTTTTCCTGAATGGGGCTGACGCCATTCTTGGGATAAAATACGATGATCTTGGTGCCCGGTACATCCGCAAAGCCTGCAAGAGCAGCCTTTCCGGTATCTCCGCTCGTTGCCGTGAGGATCACGATCTCATTCTCGATCTTGTTCTTCTTTGCGGAAGTGGTCAGTAAATGCGGAAGGATGGATAAAGCCATATCCTTAAATGCGATCGTTGCGCCGTGATACAATTCCAGATAATACGTATTACCGATCTCGGTAAGCGGTGCAATGGCTTCGGTATCGAACTTCTCATCATATGCGCCGTCGATACATTTTTTTAACTCTTCCTCGGTAAAATCCGTTAAGAACAGCTTCATGACCTCATAGGCCACTTCTTTGTAACTCATCTTGCTAAGATCCTGTAAAGAAACATCGAGTGCGGGAATATGATCCGGGACAAACAATCCTCCGTCATCCGCCAGTCCTTTTAAGATGGCCTTTGAAGCGGGTACCGCCTCGCTGTTGGAACGTGTGCTTTTATATAAAACTTCCATGGGGAACTCCTTTCGTTTTGTATACAAAGTCTGGTACATTATAGCACAAGTATGGTATAATTTCCATATGGAAAATAAATCAGGTGTTTATCGTACAACCAAGAAAGACGGGAGTGTTTACTACCGCTCAAGTCTGACGTATAAAAGAAAACACATCAGCCTGGGAAGCTTTTCAAACGAAGACGATGCGACCAAAGCGTATCGCGAAGGCCGAGAGATCTTGGACAATGCCTCGCTTCGTTTTTCCGAGTACGGTTCCGGGCTTCTTTCGTATGAAAAAGCCGTGATCCTCTTCAATTTTCGGGACAACGGCATCTACTTTCACAATCCGATCTATGTCTTTAAAACGCATTTTTCCTATTATCTGACAAAGGATGATATATATACCTTTGATCTGGATGATCTGTTTTACTACGCCTCACATAAACTGATGCGGCGCGGCGGACATCTGTTTGTTTCCGATTACGGCATGCAGATCAGTATCCTCTCCCGCTACGGCATTCAGCCCTTCGCCGTATCCGGCAGGGATTACGAGTTTCGAAACGGGGATCCGTACGATCTTCGCTATGCCAATGTCATCTGCAAAAACCCGTACCACGGCGTAAGGATCGTCACAAAGAACGGCATTCCCATGTATCGCGCCATGATCCATTACAACGGCGATACGATCATCGGCACATACAAAACCGCCTTAGAGGCTGCCATAGCCTACAATAAGGCGGTCGATCTTCTGAAAAAACAAGGATATTCCAAGAATTACAATATCAATTACATCGAAGGACTCGGACCTAAGGACTATGCCGAGATCTATGCCGGCATCGCCGTTTCCAAATCCATCCTTTCCTTTAGCGCATCGCGTAATCCACGAAACTCATGATCATGGAGGTTTCCTTCGGGATGCCGTCGATCTTGGCATCGGATTTATACTCCCACATCGTAAATTCATACGGATAATCGGGCGTATCCTTCTCCTGATTCAAAGCAATATCAAAAGTGGTAAGCTGTAACAGATCCAGTTTTCGAAGCAGCCAGTATTTGCTCGCACAGATCACGGGCGTGTAGCCGGCATTCCGGATCTCCGTGCAGAACGCAACTGCATTTTCCGTCAGCTGGTTCTTCGTCAGGTCATTTGTTCTGCTCTTATCCATCTGCGTGGCTTCCATCTGTAAAAGGATCGGATATTCCGGATCCAAACCGTATTCCGTGATATACGCAAGTACCTGAGCAGCCTCTTCTTTTGCTTCATCCATCGTAACGGCGGAAGAAACAAAGGTCAGACCGTAATCCATGCCGATGGCCGTTGCTTCCTCGCAATATATGGAGCCCTGACCGTCCATCACGATCTCTCCGTCCGTATAGCCTCTGTAGCCGATCCTGGCAATGATAAAATCGATCCCCGCTTCCTTCGATTCGGAAAGCTCAACGGCTGCTTGATCTTCCGTTAATATCATCCCCTGTCTGCTCACCTTCTTTGCGTCCTTATAATACCGCATCAAAGGATCTTCCGAAACGAGACCCGTATAATCATAATCGTTCTTTTTGATATATGCGTTGATCATGATCCACTGACTTCCCCCGTCGGGCAGGATCACTTCGGTTTTCGTTCCGCCCTCCGAAGGATCTTCTTCGGCAGCACGCAGTGCATCCTCTTCGGCAACTTTTTCCGCATTTTCCGCATATTTCTTCCCGGCCTCATCCAAAGACTTATCATACACCGGCTCCGTCTTATACATATTCCAAAAGTCCAGATCGGAGGCCGTAAGGTCGGATTCGCCGATCTCATATTCTTTTTCCGAGTCGGGAATTTCGGTTTCCTCTGTCGTCTGTTCCGCAACAGGCGCAGGCTTCGTGTTGAACTTGGAACGGTTTACGATGAGCACGCAAACAACCAGAAGTACCATGAATGTCAGCACTCCCGCGATCATACCGCCCAGTCCCAGGCCCGCTTTTACATGATCTGTTTCTTCAAAATCATCCGATAATCTCATAATGGCTATGAACCTCAAAATGTGTTACATTATTGCTATGAAAAAAACGTCAAAACATTTTCTGTTTCTCATATTGATCCTAAGCTTTGCGGCGGCTCTTTGGGGATGTACGCCAAAGAACATGCCCTACACAAAGAATCTTACCGCATTTGACACCCTCATCCAACTCACCGTATACAGCGAAAAGGATGCAGCGTGTTTGGAAGAAGCTGCCGAACTTTGTGTCATGTACGACTCTCTTTTCAGCCGCACCAAAGAAGGAAGCGACGTATACCGCGTGAATCACGCAAACGGCGCACCCGTCACGGTCTCGGAAGAGACCATTGCAGTTTTGGAAGAAGCACTTTCCTATTGCGAAGCTTCCGGCGGTCTTTTGGACATCACGATCGCTCCGGTCAAAGAACAATGGGACTTCAGCAATCCCGATTTCCCGCCTTCCGCACTTCCCGATGCCGAGGTCCTTCGCTCATGCGCATCGCACGTGGATTACCGAAATGTCCTTCTGGACAAAGAACATCTTACGGTTACCCTGACGGATCCCGAAGCTCAGATCGACTTGGGATGTATCGCCAAGGGCTATATTGCGGACCGTTTAAAGGATTATATGCTGGAAAACGGTGTGTCCTCCGCGCTTATCAACCTCGGCGGAAATGTACTCGCCGTAGGGAAAAAGCAAAACAATGATCCGTTTACGATCGGCATCAAAGATCCTGCCGATACAACGAAGCTCATATCACAGGTTCGGATATCCGATTCTTCCGTCGTCACCTCCGGTACCTATGAACGCTATTTTATCTTTGAAGGTGAACGGTATCACCATATTCTGGATCCCGCTACCGGGTATCCCGCAAAAACCGATCTGTCTTCCGCCACGATCCTCTCAAAAACATCCGCCAAAGGCGATGCCTTAAGCACACTCTGTATCCTCTTGGGGTCCGACCGGGCAAAAGAAATGCTCGATCAAACAAAGGATATCGGCTATATCTTAGTCAAAACCGACGGAACCGTGATCTCGAATCAATGATCTAGATCTCAATACATCTTCCGGGTTCTTTTCTTGCCGCCACCCGGATGTCAAAATCCGAAGCATTGTACGGATTATCTCCCATGGTGATCTCGAGCCGCACGGCCTCATAAGCAAGCTGGGGATAATTGTTTTCATGGCTTAAATGCCCCAGCACGATATGCTTCAGATCATCATGCACCAGTCTCGAAAGCGCCCTTCCGGCAGATTCATTCGATAAATGTCCTTTATCTCCCATGATCCTCTGCTTTAGATAATACGGATAAGGTCCGACCTGCAGCATGTTCAGATCGTGATTGGCCTCCAACAGTATGGCGTTCATGCCACGGAGTTGCTGTTCGTTCTCATCGGTCATATATCCCATGTCGGTAGCGACCGCAATATGCTTATCCCCGTCATGGAACGTATAGGCTACCGGATCGTTTGCATCGTGCGAGATCCGCATGGCATGGACCGAAATATCATTGATCAGAAAATCTTCTCCGGCTGCGATCGTAACAAATTGTTCTTCATCGATCTTTCCGAGATTCGAAGCACTAAAGATTCCCGCCTTGGTACCGATCGTCGTATAGATCGGCGCATAGCAGGCTCTGGATAAAACGCCCAGTCCGCTGATATGATCCGCATGCTCGTGGGTGACAAGGATGGCATCCATATCCCGTAGCGAAAGTCCGATGGTCGATAGTCCCTCTTCAATTCTCTTTTTGCTGATGCCCGCGTCGATCAGGATCGATGTATTGTTGTTTCCCACATAAATACAATTCCCGCTGCTTCCGCTGGCAATACTCAATAGTTTCATGTTTGACTAATCCTTCCAGAAGATACGAATATCGTCTCCGTTTTTCAGAGGCGCCGTATATTCGGCTTTTTGTCCGTTCAAAAGCGTTTCCACGCTCTTTCCTTTCGGATTGCTCAGATCAAATTCATAGACCGTAAATGCATCTACATAGACATATTCCTTTTTACCGCTCAAAACGATCGTTTCGCCGTTTACCATGACCTGAATGGCATCAGGCGGAAGGCTTGAAGCCGGTTCCGAAACCGTTTCTTTTACCGGGTCGGATTTCGGTTCATGTTTTAGGGAAGCACTTGCTTCCGGTTTTAACGAAGCTATGGAATCAGTCTTTGCAACGGCACTCACATCCGATGTAAGCGAAGTGATCGGATTCGGTTTCGCTGACAAGTCAGGGATCGGTACACTCGAAATGATCGGTGGCTTCGGTGCGGGCTGATGGAATTTTTCTTCAAACGCAACCCTGGCGGCGGCAAGCTTTGCTTCCAGTGAGGATATGGTTGCCTCATCCGTTCCGAATGCTGCATGCGAAGCCGCTGACACAGACGGCGTTACCGAAGTCTGCGGCATGGAAAAAGAAGAACTCGTGACCGGCGCAGGGCTTGGTTCGGGCTTTGGCACTCCCATAAGCTCATCAAAGGATGTGGGCACGGCGCCCAATCCCAGACTTTCTTTTCCGCCAAATCCGCCATAGGTAGCCTTCGAAGAAAATACAGGTGAAGACGGTGCCGGCTTATCCTCAGGC
>JAILOQ010000097.1 GCA_024690725.1 Lachnospiraceae bacterium | reverse complement strand
CCTCCCCAGAGTGTGTTGTCCAGATCCAGCACAAAGGCCTTTTTGTTTTTCCCGTAGATGGATTTTATGATATTGGCAAGATTGTACGCAAGCTCCGGAATTGCGGGAACCGCGGGCTCGTATTTGTACATATGCCAATAGAACGGATCCGACCACCTTTCGAGGCCGTAGCAGGATGCCATGTAATTGATGTCATTGATAAAAAAGTTCGCATGCGCGCCGGCATATTCGTAAAACGCCTCGTTCAGACGATTGACGAAATTCAGCTTCCCATGCGGATCCGAAACATCTTTGTTGCCAAGCAGTCGATAGGACGGTTGCTGGAAATTGTTCTGGATGATCGGACAATGATAGGTTTCTTCTATCTTTGTCCACATCGTTTCGAACGGCGCAACGGTTTCTTTTACCAGGTCGGCTATGCGCTCTTCGGAATCTCTGACCGTGGGAAACCGGTTAATGTTTCGCGCAGTGGTATGAATATAAATGAGATCCGGGGAAAACTCCGAAAGCTCCGGATTGTCAAACATCACATCCTGCCAATACTGTGCATACTCGGATTCGTAAAACTCCGGTTCAATGCCCGCATCGAGCAAAAACAACTCTAGCATCAATCGGATATCGGAGGTCGTGGACCCACCGAGTATCGCAATCTTTTTCTTTATCCGTTTGCTCCCGTCGCCAAGCAGTTCGCGCTTTATGGATTTTTTCTTTTTCAAGATATATTCCGCCTGAAACGGATATTCCAATTCTCTCATTCCTGTACTCCCCCGTACATTGCGTCATACAGCCCCTGCCAGGTCGCCATCGTTTCGTCGCATTTCTTCTGCCAAATGTCGGCATCCGCATCCCATGCGTCTGCGATCGCTTTCTCTTTCGGAGACACAACGGAATAGTTTTGCATGATATATTCTTCCAAATATGCCGTGGTCTTCATGGCCCCGTGAATATTCACATGTCCGATATTATAGAAATCGGTGTTAAAATCGATCCCGATCTCTTCATAGTGTTCGTTCAGATCCAAAAAGTCGAATCCGTATTCTTCCACGATCTGCCCCATGGTGTTGAACTGTTCTTTTTTCTCCTCATCGATCGGATAAGGACTTAAGATAAACAAAGCCGTAATGCCTTCCTGCTTGCAGTACTGCGCCAATTCCCGCAGCTGCTCCTGCCTGTAATCCGGGATCGGCGCCGTATCGATGTTCCCTACGGGAGTCGTATTTTCCAGCACATCGATGTTTCCGTTAAACACAAATCCCTTGTACGGATCCGGACTCTCAAAATCCCAGAAGCGCAGTGCATCCGGACGAAACTCTTTCCAGTTGCTGTGATAACGGATCAGATCGATATGATCATATATCTGCGGATCGGAATAATTGTTATGTATCAGAGACGACCTGTTAAAAGAATATTTCATCTCATCCACCGTGCTCCGATTATAATACTGTCCCTCCTCAGAATCCATGTATTCGAAGGTGTCCGGGAACATGCGAAGCTCAAAAACAAAAAGCTTTGGATCCTGTGTTTTCCGTGCTTCTTTTACCAGGTAGACCACGTTCTCCGGTCGCTGCGTGGACGAGCTGAGCAGCACACTCGTAAAGCCGCAATCCTTCCACATCTTCGCCGGTGCATAATACGGGTATACCGGACTGCTGCCGATAAAGACTACATCGATACTGTTTTTTGGCTCAGCATAAAAGCCGGCGTAAGTTTCCTTCCTCTGATCATAAGAAGGTCGCAAAACATAGCCGGCAGCAACAAACAAAAACAGGGCTATTCCCAAAAAGCATACTGCCTTGATCAAATTCTTCATGGTTCATTCCTTCCCTATGCGTCTTTGCCATTATACCATTTCAGTATCACTTTGCCTACTTTCACATATTTACAGAGCCGTAAAAGGAAGTCTCTCCTGTCTGTCTATCCATGATTCCTGCGGCACTTCATGCACCTTATCGCCCTCTGTGTAATTCCCGATCAAAAACGGAGAAGTCGGATCATGCAATCGGTTCTGCGCATATATAACCTCCGGTTCCGCATTTGCATAGCAGTATCTGCAAAGGTGCATGCAGGTATTGTAAGCACCTATGTCACAAGACAGGTAGCATGCGCACTCCGCTCTGGCGCCCTTCTTTTTCGGCGCGATCAGTCTTTGACCGATGGCCTTTTCGTAGTCGCTGATCTTCATGCATCCGCTGCAATCAGCACCATACGCAGCAAGTTCATCCCCTTCCGCGCATGGTTTGACGACCATCCCGCAATCCGTCGCGATCTTTATCATTTCTTTTCCGAGCATGAATCTATCCGCTTTCGACACTTCCCGCGCTTCCGGAAAGTTCTTTCTGACTTTCGGATAGAGATCGATGAAACTGATCACCACCGTCTTCGTGTAGCCCTTGAGACTTTCCGCGATCTGTGCAAACGCATGCAGATGATATTCTGCCGTATATTTATCGGAAAGCAAGATCGGATCATACCGCCATCCGACAGCATCCGTTCCAACGATTTTCGATAGCGTTTTAACATCTTCTATCAGGCGATGCTTGTCCGGCACATTCGGCTCGATATCCCGCCCGTAAGAAGTCAATGTCACAAACCAGTATTGGCCGAAATCCTTTAGTAAATCCATGTAAGGAAACATCGGTGCAGGATTCTTGGTGCAAAACCCTATCACATCAACAACTGACGGATCCAGTCTGTATTTACTCACCTGACTCGGATTATACGGATTGCGGACGCATACAAAACCTTCCTTTATTCTGTTGGAAAACCACTCAGCGTAGAAAGCCGGTATATCCGTTCTTTGTCCGGTATTGATTATCATCTCATCACTCCATTTAAGTCTGCATCATAAAAAAGACGCCATATACAGAGGTAATGTAATAATCCCTTCCTCAGATACCCCTATATTTCCATCAGCAAACTTATAGGCATAGCTTATTTCTTTGTTCTTTTTTATTATAGAACTTAATGAATTTGCCTTAGTATTCCCACTCTTTACCTCAATTGGCACAACTTTACCTTCTAATTGAATAATGAAGTCCAATTCTTTTTTTGTAGTATCATTTTTATAAAAATATAGAGGATATCCCTTTTTATAAAAGGCATCTGCAACTGCACACTCATATAGTCCTCCTTTAGTATTTCCCACAAGCGTATTTTCTACTATATGCTGTTTTAATGAAAAATCCTTCATAGAAACAAGCAATGACAAATCAGTTGTATATGCTCTAAAAAAATCATCTCTCGCATAATCATCCAAATCATATTTTATATCTGTTACCAGTCGGCACAAATGAACGATGTCAGCCCTAAGCAACCATTCTATACTTGAATAATATTTTTGGCCTCTGGCTCCATGCTCAATCTCTTTATACTGGAATTTATGATTTTCTTTATCTAACAACTGTTTTGCTAATGTTAAATAGCACTTTTCTGCTTTCACCTTTTCTTCTGCTGTTGCATAATGTGCTATATCATATTGGTATCCTTGAAGCAGATTTCGCTGAACAGCGTCCACGTTTCTAAAATCTTTTGTATCTATATAAGTTTGAACAGCTTCTGGCATTCCAC
>JAILOQ010000066.1 GCA_024690725.1 Lachnospiraceae bacterium | reverse complement strand
ACTCCCCGGCAAGGATGGTCACGGGATAATCGACACCGTCGACCGTAACGGAAGTGATGAGGTCACAGCCACTGAAGAGTTTTTCCTCGATGTAGGTGTACTTCTCGGGGGTTTCGCCGTTCTTTAACTGTGTGATCACATCGACGAGCGGCTGGCCGTGCTTGGGATTACATTCCCCGATGCAGGCGATCTTGCCGTCGATGGCGTATTGGATGGCATCGGGATTCATGCCGTCGAAGGAGAGGATCAAGATCTGTCCTGCGGCAAGGTCGAGGCCGGGGGTCTTACCGGCGGCTTCGATCGCTTCGATCGCGCCTAAGGCCTCATTATCGTTTTCACAATATACAACATTCAGATTCGGATAGAGATTCAACAAAGAGGCCATGACCTCGCGGCCCTTGGTCTGTGTGAAATCTCCGGAGACTTCCTGCATCAGGTCCCAACCGTACTTGTCGGAGGCCTGTCTCAAGCCTTTGCTGCGGCCGATCTGGGCGCTGGAACCGATGGTCCCCTGGATATTTACGATGTGCAGGTCTTCCGGGGCAAAATCGATCGCTAAGGTGTACTGATGGAGCCATTCGCTCGCCTTCTTTCCCTCGAGTTCGAAATCGGAACCGATCCAGCAGGTAAAGAGGTCTTCATCCTTGACATCGACGCGGCGGTCGACGACGATCACGGGAATACCCGCATCCTTCGCTTCGGTTAAGACCGAATCCCAACCGGTCTCGGTTACGGGTGCCAACGCGATCACATCCACTTCCCGCTGGATAAAGGTACGGATGGCCATGATCTGATTGGCCTGCTTTTGCTGACCGTCCTCAAACCAGAGGTTGTATCCGTTTTCCGCGGAGAGATAGTTGCGGATGGATTCGGA
This sequence comes from Lachnospiraceae bacterium, assembly GCA_024690725.1. Classification (GTDB taxonomy): domain Bacteria; phylum Bacillota; class Clostridia; order Lachnospirales; family Lachnospiraceae; genus UBA2882. Next base: position 7,875 of record JAILOQ010000066.1, on the reverse strand, counting down.
GTGGGCACTGCGCCAGTCGGATTCCGCACCAAGCTGGGAAAACCCGACGGAGATCATGCTCTCATCATCCGAAGATGCATCGGCGGATGAACCGGACTCGGAAGCATCCGAAGAAGCGGAGTCCGCAGAAGAGCCTTCGTCCGCACCGGATGACAATGCAGAGCAGGCCGTCAGCAATAAAACACTGACGGCCAGCAGAGCAATAAGGTTTTTATGAAATAAAGAGTAGATAGTCTTTATGTTCAGTCTCATTTAAGTGCCTTTTTCTTTCTTGCCATAACGATACTCTGTACTACCAAGAAGATGCAGAGCATAGCTGCGATGGTGATACCTGTCCACCATGCCTGATCCAGACCGGCGGAGGATACGATGTTCTGAATGGTGGAGAGCGAAAGCACACCGAAGAGTGTTCCGATGATGTTACCGACACCACCTGTTAACATTGTACCACCAATGATGGAAGATGCAATGGCATTCATTTCCATACCCATCGCATGAGATGCCGAACCGGAACCTACATGCAGGAAGTATACGAAACCACCGATACCTGCCAGCAAAGAGCAGATCAGATGAGAGATAAAGCGTGTGCGGCGAACGTTGATACCGAGCATCAGAGCACTCTGTGCGTTACCGCCGACAGCGTAGAAGTTACGTCCCATCTTGGTGTAGCGTAATATGATGAACAACAGGATGACCACGAGGATCGCTACGATCACGCCGATCTCCACATACGCGGGTACGAAGACGCCGAGTTTATTGACCGAACCAAAGCCCGGAACCGTGATCCTGTGCTCTTTTAAAGCGACAAATTCTTCGTTGGCTACGTTGAAAGGAGCCGTGTTAACGATCGTTGTCATGCCTCGGGCAAAGAACATTCCCGCCAGCGAGACGATAAATGGCTGGATATCCAGATATGCTACCAGATAGCCCTGGACAATGCCGAATGCAAGACCGATGCCGAGTGCGATGAGAAGAGCACCCTTGACATCGCCGCCCTTGTAATCAAGGAATACGGCGCAGCACATACTTACGAGAGCCGCAACACCACCGACGGAGATATCGATCCCGCCTGTGATCATAACAAGGCTCATGCCGCAGGAAGTGATGATCAAAGCAGCGTTTGCATTTAAGATGTTAAAGAAGGTCTGTGCCTTCAAAAAGCCCTTGCCCTGGAAGACCATTGCACCGATGTACATCAGGAAGAATACCACGATGGTGATCGTAAGCAAAAGATTGGTATCCGACATGGATTTTAACGAAAACTTTCTTTTTCCATTCATCTTATGCCACCGTCCTTTCCGTACGTTTCAGTTTCTGTCCGATGCTCTGTAAGATCTCTCTTGCCTTCGGTGTACTCATAACGACCAGGATGATAACGACAACGGCCTTATAAGCGGGAAGTGCATCGGATTGCACATTGAACTTATAAAGGGTAGTGGTCAAAAACTGGATCACGTAAGCGCCCAGGATGGAAGCGGTCATATTAAACTTACCGCCGCTTAACGAGTTGCCGCCCAACGCCACGGCTAAAATGGCATCCATTTCAATATCCTTTGCAATGACCGAATAGTTAATGGAAGAGAGACGGCTGACCTTGATCAGACCGGCTACCGCAACGCATAACCCGAGGAGGACGAAGCTTAAAAACTTGATGAACGCAGGATTCAGACCGTTCAATTTAGAGGAACTTTCATTGATTCCGACTGCCTGTGTGTATAAACCAAGGTTTGTAAACTTCAGAGCCAGCGCTGTGACCAATACGCAGATCATTGCGATAAAGAAAGGAGTTGGGATCGGAACGCCCGGGATAAATCCTCCGTATACTGCGAAGGAGGGGTCCGAAATGATCGGCAACTCGTTGTTGTTGATCCATGCAGCGATCGAACGACCTGCTGTAAATAAGATCAACGTAGCGACCATTGGCTGTATTTTGAAGAATGCGACCAGTGCACCGTTAAATGCACCGAAGAGCATGGAAACCACACACGCGATAAGGAATGCAACGATAACCGGTGCCTGCATTTCCTCGGGTCTGGAATTCGTGCCGCATAATACTCGTAGGATCACGCTGCCCGCGATGGCGATGGCAGCGCCCACGCTGATGTCCTGTCCACCGGAAGCTGCGGTTACAAGCGTCATGCCGAGCGCAAGGATCGCAAGCTCCGAACCGTAGTCTAAGATGGTCATCAGATATCCGGATAATACCGGGTCCCCCGCACTGTTATAGCCCAGTGTTACTTTAAAAAATGTTGGATCGATGATCAGATTAAACAGTGCCAGCAGTAAGAGTGCCGCAATGGGAATGAAAATCTGATTTCGAACGATCTTCGATAAACTGAACGAGCCTTTGTTGGCTGTTTGTTTTGCCTGACTCATAATTCTTCACCTCCCGCAATTGTGCTCATGATATTGTTCTGGGTAAGCTCATCGCCTCTTAATTCGCCCACAACTCTGCGATCGCGCATGACGATCAGACGAGAGCAGGTACGGAGCATCTCATCGGTCTCGGATGAGATAAAGGTGATGCTCATACCTTCCGAAGCAAGCTTTAACACAAGCTTCTGAATATCTACCTTGGTTCCGACATCGATACCTCTGGTCGGCTCATCAAGGATGAGGTAATCGGGGTGGGTGAGCAGCCATCTTGCTAAGATCACCTTTTGCTGATTACCGCCGGAAAGTGATTTGATCGGTGTATCTGCGGAAGCAGTCTTAATGTTAAGTGCTTTGATATATTCATCCGCAAAGGCATTTGCCTGTGCTTTGGTGAAGGGCTTAAAGAAGCCTTTCATAACCTGGAGGGCTAAGATGATGTTTTCGCGAACGGAGAGATCTCCGACGATACCGTCTATCTTGCGGTCTTCCGGAAGATAAGCAATACCCTGTTTCATGGCATCGATCGGCTTTCTGATCTTTACCGGCTTTCCGTTTACCGAAACGCTGCCGCCAAGGACTCTGTCGGCACCGAAGATCGCTCTTACGCATTCGCTTCGGCCGCTTCCCAACAGTCCGGTAAACCCGTTAACTTCACCTTTGTTGATATAGAAGTCGAACGGTTTGATGCCGGCATTCGATTCAAGGGAAGTAGCTTCCAATACACGAGTGCCCGCATCCTTTCCGGAATATGCGGTGGATTCATTCTTGATATCGGACATGTCATCCATTTCTTTTCCGAGCATCTTGGAAACGAGCTTTACGCGGGGAAGGTCTTCAATGACATATTCACCGACGAGCTGGCCGTCACGAAGAACCGTGATCTTATCACAGACTTCATATACCTGGTCAAGGAAGTGGGTAACGAAGATGATACCTACGCCTTTTGCCTTTAAGTCGCGCATCAGACCGAAGAGCTTTTGTACTTCCTGGTCGTCCAGGGAAGAAGTGGGCTCATCGAGGATCAACACCTTACAATCCATATCTACGGCTCTTGCGATCGCAACCATCTGCTGAACGGCAAGAGAGCAGGAGGAAAGTTCCTGTGTGGCCTGGGCCGGAATGCCGAGTGACTGCAGGATCTTGTCAGCCTTTGCATTCATCTTTTTCCAGTCTCTGCGAAGTCCCTTTCCGCGGCCGATAAACATGTTCTCCGCAACCGATAAGTTGGGGCAGAGCGTGATCTCCTGGTACACCGTACTGATACCGAAATGCTGTGCATCCTGCGGAGAATAGATCGCTACGGGGATATCGTGTCCCTTCAGATAGATTTCGCCTTCATCTTTGTGATATACGCCGGTCAGTACTTTGATCAGCGTTGATTTTCCGGCACCGTTTTCCCCCATGAGAGCATGGATTTCGCCTTCGCGAAGGGTAAAGTCTACGTTGTTAAGCGCTACGACACCGGGGAATCTTTTTTCAATGCCTCTCATCTCTAAAACAGAACCTTCGTTCAAAGCATGTTCCCTCCTTCTTTTGAAAAGGCGTAGCCCAGACTTGTTTCTAAGCTACGCCCCTCCATAGTAATTCTTCTTTTGTGGTTTTTAAGTTTGTGTGGAATTAGATTCCGTAGTTATCAACATCTTCCTGCGTGATGGTAGTAGCGTCGAAGCCCTTCTCATCCATGATGATGGTCTTCTCGGAAACGCTTCCGCCACTCTCAATAGTCTTGATGATCTCGTCGATGTAAGAAGCCTGGAACGGGTTGCACTGTCCGTCATAGTTCCAGTTCTGTGCAAGTAATTCTTCCAAAGCCCACTTGTTGCAGTCAAAGCCCATTACGATTACGTCCTTGCCAACACCGTGAGAGATGTTTGCCTTGTCAAGAGCTGCAACAGCACCCTTAGCCATGTCGTCGTTCTCAGCGTAGATTACGTTGAAGGACTCGCCGGAGTCGATTACGGACTGAACGATCTGCTGTGCCTTCTCTGCGTTCCACTCAGCGGTCTGCTGTGTTACGATGCTCCAGTTGGATTCAGCTGCAACCTTCTCGTCAAGTGCGCCGCTTCGTCCCTGCTGAGCTGCGGAACCCATAACACCCTGGATGTGGATTACCTTGTACTCATCAAGTCCCTGGCTTGCAAGCCAATCTACAGCGGTCTTACCTTCCTGAGCCATATCGGATACGATGGAAGCTTCATATAAGCTGTCCGGTGCATCGATGGTACGGTCGAAGAGGATTACGCGGATACCTGCATCCTGTGCATCCTTTAATACTGTATCCCAGCCTGCTGTATCAGCAGCGGAGAGAAGTAAGTAGTCAACACCGTCGGTGATGAACTTCTGAGCAGCTGTGATCTGCTCGTCGTTCTTTAAGCTGTAAGCGAAGGAAGCTTCGTAGCCGTTCTCAGCTGTGAACATTTCCTTCATGTCTTTGTCGTTCGCGGTACGATAACCGGACTCGTTGGGGTCGTTGTTGATGATACCAACCTTGATCAGGTCGCCACTTGCTGCAGCTCCGCCCTCATCTGTTGCTGCGGTATCAGCACTGCCTGCATCCTCGGAAGCAGCTCCGCCGCCGCAAGCGGTGAGACCGAATACCATAACGGCCGACAACATTAAAGCGAGTAGTTTTTTCTTCATAAATGAATCCTCCCTATAGATTTGCGTCCAAATCGGACTTGTTAATGATAGTTTTATCTTACGCGGGACATTTCGTTCTTTCCATGAAGATTCTTTCCGAAGAAGTTAAAAATTTACTTCCCGGAAAAAGAACGGTTGGATTTTTTTTGATAAAAGTTAGAATTATTTAAACGGAATTATTTGAGACGCGATAAGGCAGTCGGATCCGTGTCGTGGTCCCGGCGCCTGCCTCACTATCGATGGAAATGCCGTAATCCTCGCCAAAATGCAGGCGGATACGCTCATTTACGTTGTAAAGACCGAAGAATTCGTTGTCATCTTTTTTGCGGTGTAAGATCCCGTGACGGACATCCGCAAGACGTTCTTTGTCCATGCCGGCTCCGTCGTCGATGACTTCCAATAAGAAGAAATCGTCAAACTGCTCGGCCCGGATATGGATCATGCCGCCGCCGCGACGGTTCTTGATGCCGTGGTAGAGCGCGTTTTCCACGAGGGGCTGGATGGTGATCTTGGGAATGAGATAGGGCGAGAGTGACTCGGGGACCGCAATCTCATAAGAAAGAATATCCCGGTAGCGGACCTGCTGGATTGCAAGATAACTGCGCACATGGGAGAGTTCTTCTTTTAACGGGATGATGTCGCGGCCCTGGTTTAGGGACGTGCGGAAAAAGTCGGAAAGAGAGCGCACCATGCTGACCACCTCTTTTTGCTCGCCGGACTCGGCAAGCCAGATGATGGCGTCGAGGGTATTATATAGAAAGTGCGGGTTGATCTGGGACTGAAGGAGCTGGAATTCCGCTTTGCGCAGGCGGACCTGCTCCTTGGTGATCTGGTCTAAGAGTTCGTTGATCCGGTCGATCATACTGTTTAAGGAATCGCTAAGGGCTGTGACCTCCGGGCCGCCGTCGATATCGGAGCGCACGGAAAGATCCCCCTTTGCGATCTGGTCGGTCACCTTACCGAGTTCTTCGATGGGAGAGGTGATGGTTAAGGGAATGTAGTAGCTGACCCAGGCTAAGATGCCCAAAAGGATCATCAAAAGGATCGTACCGATGATCACGATGCGTCCGGCAAGCGTCTGGTATTCCGTTCGCCATTGCTGGAGTTTTTGCGCCTCGGAATAGGTGTAGGAGACAAACTCCTCGCGCAATAGGCTCGTTACGATCTGGACGTCGTTTTCCCAGATCATCATGTTTTCCTCGTATTTATCGCCTTCGATGAGATTTTGTTCGATCTGTTCCTTATAATGTTTGAGGTTGGAGAGATACTTCTTGACGGTCTTTAACTCATCGTGGCCCGTGATATCGGCGTTGGTCTCCTCAAGCTGCGCCACGACCGCTTCCGCCTGGTCCAAAAGAAGACCCATCTCGGATTCCTCGATCGTCTTGTTTCCGACGATCAGAAGATAGGTCTCGTAGTCAAAGTCTTTTTTGAAGTCTAAGTTGAATTCGCTCGCGGTCGCCACGGATTCCACCATGGTTTGGAACTTCACGTTGTTGATGCGCTCCACCAAGATGAAGGCGATGGCAAAGAAGAGCATCGGCGCGATCACGAGAAAGTAGGAGATACGGATCTTGGCCGCGAGTGTGGATTTTACATAGAGTTCTCTCAGACGATGGAACATCTCAGTCCTCCTCACTCTTTCCGCCACGGAACTGCGTCGGTGTCATGCCCTGTGTCTTCTTAAATAAATAGGAAAAGTAATGCGGATCCTTGTAGCCGACTTCCGCGCTGATCTCGCTACTCTTCTTGGCGGTGGAGCGAAGGAGCTCCTTGGCCTTGTTCATGCGCACATCGGTCAAGTACTTGATGAGCGGCTGGCCCGTTTCCTGGCTGAAGATCGTACTTAAGTGATTGGGCGAGAAATTGACGTGAGACGCGATCATGTTCAAAGAAAGGTTCTCATTGGCATATTCCTCGTCGATATAATGTTCCACTTCACTCACGACATCGTGATAGCGGCTGCTCGCATTTTCTTCTCTGAGCTTTACGGCGGAAGAGAGGATGCGGATCATGTAAAGCTGTGCTTCTTTGACCGACTGCATGGCTGCATGGTCCGGATCGATGGTCTCCACGTGTTCTTTTTCCCCGACGCGTAAGTGCTCCACGAAATCGGCAACGCAAAAATACGTATCCATCAAAAGATACTGGCGAAACATCACGGAAGAGAGGGCGTCCGTGCTAAATTCACGGAAGAACTCCTCGACAAAGAACACCGTCTCGCGATCGTCACCTAAGCGTAAAAATTCCTGCATCCTGGCCCGGCTTACGAGGTTGGTATCGATCGAATCGATGGAAAAGGACTCGTCATTGGCTGCGGAAACACTGTCAAGCTCGTCATAACGTAAAAATCGGTTGCCTTTTATGAGATAGCGGTAGGCGAAGGCGCGCTGGGCGCTCTCGAAGCATTCCGACAGTTCCGTCAAGCGACTGACGGGCTTGCCGATACCGCCAAAATAGCGGACATAAGAGTAGGGAGTGAAATAGGATGTCATCTCCGTAGTGTACTTATCTGTCAGAGCCGTCAGTGCGTCAACGCTGTCAGCTTTTAAGAGGAAGGCCATGCCCTCCAATTGTCTGTCAAAGCAGAGCAGTGTGGACTCATCCTCGAGTGCGTGTAACTTCTCCTCAATTCCGACAAGCGTGCCGGAAAAAGCCTCGTCACTCGTCTGGTGATCGCTGGCATATTTGATCAAAATAAAGTTGTAGTAGGGGGCCGAAAGGTTGATATTCTGCTCGGCGGCAAGGGAAATGAGTTCGCCTGCGGTGCGTCCGGGAGATACGAGACCGGAGAGGAAGAGACTTCGCTCCCTGTGGTCCTTTTCCTCCATTTCGCGCTTATAGGTAAGGAAGAGTTCT
>JAILOQ010000038.1 GCA_024690725.1 Lachnospiraceae bacterium | reverse complement strand
TTGCCACCGCTTCGCTTCGTTCGGCCTGTGCCACATCCTTTTTCTTCAGATCCCCATACTTGGTACGGAGCACATCCACACTCAGATCGATCCGATCCAAAAGCGGGCCGGATATCCTTCCCTGATAGCGTTTGATCTCCGCATCCGTGCAATGGCACCTCTTTTTATCCGGATAATATCCACAGGGACAGGGATTCATCGCAGCAACCAGCATGAAATTACACGGATAGGTATAAGAACCGGACTGACGTATGATATGCACCCGTCTTTCTTCCAAAGGCTGTCGTAAAAGCTCCAGAGTCTGCTTCTTAAATTCCGGAAGTTCATCCAGAAACAAAACGCCGTGATTGGCCATGGAGATTGCGCCGGGACTTGCGAACGCTCCTCCTCCGATCAGCCCTGCCGCAGTGATCGTATGATGGGGACTCACAAAGGGACGTTCATCGATAAAGCTTTTGTCATTTTCCAACAGCCCCGCCACGGAATAGATCCGGGAAACCTCCAGTTTTTCATCCGCATTCATCACAGGGAGGATTCCGGGCAAAGCGGAAGCCAACATACTCTTTCCGGTCCCGGGCGGACCGATCAGCAAGAGATTATGAAATCCTGCCACTGCGATCTCACAACATCGTTTGGCAAGCGCCTGTCCCAAAACATCTCCGAAATCGGTTGCATCAGACTGTTGTTTTATACCCCCTTTTTCTGCAAGTGCCTTCCCCGATTCTGACGGTAAAATAACGCGAAAATTATTTAACCCTTCTTTATCATCTCGTGTCATGCATTCCAAAATCCGAATGACCTCATCCAGATTTTCGACACCCAAATTGATCAGCCCTTCCACATGGTTTGCTTCTGCAAGATTGGCCTTCGGAATAATTGCATAGGTTATTTTATTTGTCTTTGCCTCTTGCAAAATCGGCAAAATGCCCGATATTCTGCGTATTTCTCCACCGAGCCCCAACTCGCCCATAAATATAACATTAGTTTTTATATCTATTGTTTCTTTTAGATGAGCAAGGATTGCAACGGCGATCGACAGGTCGAATCCCGTTCCGTTTTTATAAATTTCCGCCGGCGAAAGATTGATCACGATCTTCTGCACCGGTAATTTATAACCCGTGTTTTTCAGTGCCACCCGAACACGTTGCGTTGCCTCCTTCACATCCTGCGACAGATGTCCCACGATCTCCATCCCGGGAAGTCCGTCAAAAATATCCACCTCCGTTGTGACAAGTTTTGCCTCAATGCCATGTACCACCATGGCCGTCGTAGCTTTTGTTACCATCTTCTCTCCTTTCTGAAATTCTGATGCTCCCGTTCTTTTTCCGGATGGTCCGGTGTATACAAACGGATCTGTTCATCATTCCATGCATAAACCTGCTTATTTACCTCCGTAATCCGTCCACAATACCGGTCCTCTGTGCGTTTTTTAGGCAGCAAAACCACATAAAGCCACAATACCCCCACGTAAAAACGCCTCAGGGCGACGGAAAATTACCATATTTTGTTTCATTACTCATTTGAATTCATGTTCGGGAACCCGAACGAAATGTTTCCGGCATCCAAAGACGATGCCCGGTTCATAGATTTTTATAAAGATTGGTTTCTCCCGCCAAGAAACGGGAGAAACCATAGAATAAACATACTTACGATCCGCAATCCTTCAAGACTCGCGAGTCCGACTGAGTTAGATCAGCTGCGCACGCATCTTGTCCGGATCGTGTGCGTACTGGATACAGTCTTCGCGGCTGATCTTGCGGCTCATGTAAAGGCCTACCAGATAATCATCCAACGTCGTCATACCCTCACGCTTGCTGGTCTGGATGGTAGATGCCAACTGGTGGGTCTTACCCTCACGGATCAGGTTACGAACAGCGGCATTGGCGTGCATAACCTCGAATGCAGCCACACGACCGTCTCCGGTAATGTTCGGGATCAGGGTCTGAGAAATGATACAAACCAAAACGGCTGCAAGCTGTACTCTGATCTGCTGCTGCTGGTGAGACGGGAAGGTATCGATGATACGGTCTACGGTAGACGGCGCATCCATGGTATGCAAGGTTGAGAATACCAAGTGTCCGGTCTCTGCAGCGGTGATAGCGGTGGAAATCGTCTCGAAGTCACGCATCTCACCTACGAGGATAACGTCCGGATCCTCACGAAGTGCAGCTCTAAGTGCATTTGCGAAGCTCTCGGTATCCTGTCCGATCTCACGCTGGTTTACCATTGATAAAATATGATTGTGGCTATACTCAATCGGTTCCTCAAGGGTGATGATATGCGCATCACGGCTCTTGTTGATCTTATCGATAATGGATGCCAAGGTGGTTGACTTACCAGAACCGGTAGGTCCTGTTACAAGGATCAATCCTCTCTTACGTGTATAAAGATCGATAACCGACTGCGGAATACCTAAATTCTCCGCCTGCGGAATCTCCGTGGTTACGGTACGAAGCGCCAGACCGATCTGTCCGCGCTGCTTATATACGTTTACACGGTAACGACCGATGCCCGGGAAAGCCGCGGAGCAGTCGTACTCACCTTTCTGCTCGAATTTTTCTCTCTGCTTGGGCTTTAATAAGTTAACCGTGATCTCCAACGTATCTGCAGCCGTCAGCACAGGGAAGTCCATCTTGATCAAACGTCCGTGCAGACGCATGATCGGCGGAACGCCAACTGTGATATGGCAGTCAGATGCACCGGCGTTGTAAGCGACAGTCAAAATTTCTTCCAAAGTTGCATATGCCATTTGCCTTGTCTCCTTTTCCAATACTTACATAGTGTTGTTGTGCAATTTTTACAGACAACATAATAATTATAACGATTCTTTATGCAAAGTGCAAGATAATATCACGTGGAAACAACGATTTTACGACATTTACAAGATCGAAAAGATCCTGCTCAAGAGCTGATCCGCTTCCCACAGATAATAGTAGTGCTTTTTTGCCTCAAGTTCGGGATCCAGTTTTCTCACGTTGCTAAGATCCACCACATCGACCATCTTATTGCGAAGCAGGGCCACCTTATCCTCCAGCCACCCGATCGTCGTCTCGCCGGGCAGAGGTTTCCCACCTGTCAAAAGAACATCCTCGATCCGCCTGTACGCTTCCGGCTCATACAGTTCCCTCTCTCCGGGATTCAGGTCGCAGATAATGATACGCCCCGAAAACAGACGCACGCCGCCCTCACCGTGAATATGCAAAGACGCCTGCGTATATTTCCTTCCGTGGTACATTCCCATCATCAGATCCTTGCTGTTTGCCACTTCACGCAAGGTGTCCACCTTTCTGCCAAAGGCCGCTTCGTATACACGGTTCATCTCCATGAAATTGATGCCTTTGTCCGGAAAGTATCGTGCATCGGAAAGGAACCGCTCCGTAACCGGCTTTACGATACGGGTAAAATACAGGTTCTGATACGTTTCCCTGGTCCGCTTTGCCCGGTCATTCGCCGTCTTCTTCATATCCGACGCATTAAACGCCCCCGGATACATCGACGAGGTAAAATTCGTTGCGGACATGATACTCAGAGAATGCATTTTTTGCTTTTCCGCAAGGGCAGAATCCGCGCCGACCGACATCTTTCGCATCATATCGAGCGCTTCACCCTGTTTCTCAAAATCGATCGCATCCGCGATATCGGAAATATCACAGTCTTCAATATAATCAGGGATCCGGTTCCCATCCGCATCCTGCGCCTTGATCGCAACCAGGATCGGATTCTTTTCTTCCGTCACAGCCAGCTCCGGATTCATCAGCCGATATGCTTCAAGTCCGTCACTCGGCACATGCGCAAGATAACTGTTTATACTCCGCTCGGGAACAGTGGGTACCGCCGTAGCCCCCGGTACTACTCCGAAAATACCGCTGTTTGCCACACCGATCTCCACGCCCGTAGCAACCGGTCCCAGATCCTCCGTCTTTACCGCATCCACTCCGATCACAGCCATGACATCCGCAGGCGGAATCCCTTCCACCGGCTTTGCCCCGGTCTTTGCAGCCGCAGCCGCCACGATTGCCGCTTCTTTCGGTGTCATTGCGCCATATTGCATATTCGGCGGAGCCAGGACCGTCTCTTGCACTGTCTCCTTTGCCGCATCGACCGCATCATCGATAAAATCCACCGTCGAAGCCCCGTCACCGAAAACGCTTTTATGCTCTTCCCTTTTTTGCGACAGCTTCCTGATATAATGCCCACCGAGCACGATCACGGCACCGATGATATACGGTGCAAACTGTCTCAACAATTCATTCCATAAGTACCCCATGTTCCTACCTTTCGATCGCTCTTCGCGCCTTTCGAAAATACGTCAAAAACTGCTCTTCAACTTCCCGAAACGGTTTCTCGCAAAACTCCGGTTCCTTGCATAACGCAGGTCTCCCCGGCACGATCCATTCCCCCATATAATGATAGAATTCATGACTGAGCATCGCATCGTCCACGGACGAAACAAGCCTTCTTTCCTCATCCGTCGGCACCCTGCCCAAAAACCGCGTATAGATCGCATCCTGCAGGCGTTTCTCGATCCCCAGATACTCCGAAAGTTCCTTCTTTACCGGCCGCGTGATATCCGCAATATAAGCCTCCGACGCATCATGGAGTAAACACATCAGACATACTTCATCCGTATAGCCTTTCGGAAACCTCTCATCCGCACGCTCCTGCCTTGCCAGCGCCTCCTCGTAGCACCCCACACAATGTTGTGCCACGGAATAAAACTCCGGGAAATGCCCGTTTGCCCGCGTCATCAAAGAAAGCGCATGCGCCACATCCTCGATCAAGATCCCTTCAAGCTCCGGTTCCAGTGGTTTAAAATGTACCTTATGCGATGTTGTGATATGTTCTGACATAAAATCCTCTCTCCGCGGCACGCAATTCCGACCGCCGTCAATCTATTATAGCATACTTTTCTTTGCACTTATATGTCTGCAAGATCCAAGTCTCGCAAAGAGAACAAAATACGGTACAAGAACAACAAAAAAAGGCATTGAACTTTGCCTTTCGTTCCACTAAACTTAAGGTAGTGATGTTTCGGGTCCACCCGGAAAAAGAACATCTTTCTCCCCCGGATCCAATCTTAAACAATCGGAGTTAATTATGATGACAAACGAACAGCTGTCGGCTTTGATCGACGAACTGACAATCGACGAAAAAATCGCAATGGTACACGGTGCCACCCTCTTTTATACCACACCCGTCGAGCGACTGGGCATTCCGCAGTTTTGCTTTTCCGACGGTCCCATGGGCGTCCGTCCCGAATACCAATCCTCGGACTGGTACTTAAAGGGATTCACGGATGATTATGTATCCTATTGCATGAGCAATTCCGCTCTCGCTTCCACCTTTAACCGTTCTTTGGCCGAGGAGGCGGGCGAGATCATCGGAGAAGAGACCCGCGGGCGAAAAAAAGACATGATCTTGGGCCCCGGCATCAACATCCAGCGCACCCCGATCTGCGGACGAAACTTTGAATATATGAGCGAGGACCCCTATGTCAGCGGCGAAATGGCCGAGTACTACATCAAGGGTGTCCAAAAGCACGATGTATCCGCCTGCGTAAAGCACTATGCGCTTAACAACCAGGAGGAGGAACGCAACATCGTTGACACCTACGTAAGCCGCAGAGCCTTGATGGAAATCTATCTTCCGGGCTTCCGCAAAGCCGTAAAACAGGGCAAGGCACTCGGCATCATGGGCTCTTACAATAAATTCGAGGGCACCTACTGCTCACACCACCCGTATCTCATCGACGAGATCCTCAGAAAGAGCTGGGGCTTCGATAAACTGATGGTGTCCGACTGGGGCAGCATCCACGACACAACGGAGGCAGGCAACGCAGGGATCGATGTGGATATGCGTGTCACCAACGATTTCGATGACTATCCCTTCGCCGACCCGTTAAAAGAAGCCGTTGCTTCCGGCGCGGTCTCCATGGAGGCGTTAAATGAAAAGATCGCGCACATCCTAACGACTATGGATGCGCTTCATATGTTTGATTACAAGAAGTTAGCCAAAGTTAACCCGATCTTTGCACCTTTGGGCGAGGATGAAAACGGAAAGAAGATCAAGCGCAAACACGGCAGATACAACGCTACCTCTTCCGGCAAGAAACTGTTAAAAGCCGCGGAAGAATCCATTGTATTACTGAAAAACGAAGCCGGATTACTGCCGTTAAAACAAAAGAAGATCAAAAAGTTCGTCATCATCGGCGATAACGCAAACCGCCAGCACGCTTTGGGCGGCGGAAGTGCCGAGATCAAAGCCCTTTACGAGATCACACCCTTACTGGGTATCAAGATGCTCCTCGGGGGCAATACGGAAGTCGTTTACGAACCCGGATATTACAATTATGTCATCGGAAATGCCTGGGGACATGATGCAAACGGTCAGGGAGGCGGCTTAAATCCCTTCCATCAGCCGACGCAAAACGAGATCGACATCTTAAATCAGCGCTATCTCGCCTCGGCAAAGAAGGCCTGCAAGGATGCGGATGCCGTTCTTTTCATCGGCGGTCTCAATCATGACCACGATGTGGAAGGCGCGGACCGCAAATCCATGACATTACCCGAGGATCAAGACGAGATCATCGAGGAACTCTTAAACGTGCGCCCCGATATGATGGTTGCCATGATGGCAGGAAGCCCTGTAGATATGCATAAGTGGGCCGACCGCGTAAAGACCCTGCTCTACTTCTCCTACAACGGCATGCAGGGCGGCATGGCTCTGGCCCGCGTATTGTTCGGCAAGGTCAACCCTTCCGGCAAGATGCCCTACACCCTCCCCAAGGTATTGGGGGATGCACCGGCACACAAACTCGGCGAATATCCCGGCACGGACAAGACCGTTCACTACAACGAAGATATCTTTGTCGGTTACCGCTATTACGATGCTTTTCAGGTCGATCCGCTCTTTGCGTTCGGGCACGGTGAGAGCTACACCGATTTCACCTTCGGTGACCTCACCCTCACAAAGACCGCCTGTGAAAAGAACGATATCGACGGTGATATTTCCGTTACGGTTACCGTTCC
>JAILOQ010000028.1 GCA_024690725.1 Lachnospiraceae bacterium | reverse complement strand
GGTTCAAACCCGCTGACGCCGAGGGGAATCTTATATTTCTTTGAGACCGCCTCAAACGCACCGCTTCCCACGATGACACTGACGTGTCCGGGCGCAAGAAACGCATCGATCTTTGCCCCGTTTGCACAGAGCCAGTCGATCGCAGGCGGCATGATCTTAAGTGCCGTAAGAAGTTTTATATTGTGAAGTTTCTTTTCGATGATCTGGTCCAAAAGCAGGGTGTAGACCGGGATCGTTGTCTCAAATCCCACAGCTCCGAATACATAATCCTCTTCCGGGTTAGCCTCCGCTAACTTTATCATATCAAGCGGGGAATATACCATTTCCACGCTTGCGCCCTGTCCCTTGCTCTGACTTAGGTTTCCTTCTTTGCCCGGGATCCGGATGAGATCGCCAAAGGTTACGACCGTAGTATGCTCTTCTTTGGCCAGATCGATCAAACGATCCACATAACCCGAAGGACATACGCAAACGGGACACCCCGGCCCCGATACCAGCTCGATCCGATCGGAGATCACCTGTCTGATCCCACTCTTTGCGATCGCTTCCGTGTGACTTCCGCACACTTCCATGATCCGCACCTTCGGCCCGTCATATGCTTTTAGATATGCCAAACATTCCGCTACATCCATTTTCTTCTCCGTTTCGGATAACTCGCATCCGTGTATTATCGATGCTCCCATCCGATTGTTCCGCTTCGGTTGACTTCGTCAAATATCCGCAAGCTCCGCAAACAGTTCTTCCATCTCCTGCGCTTCCGACTTGGAAACCACCTGGATCACACATCCCGCGTGCACCAAAACGGAGTCGCCGGGCTTGATGTTCACAAGTCCGTATGCGGCTTCCACTTCATTGCCGTGAAAATCCACCACGGCATATTTATCATCTTTGATGAGTTTTACCACTCCCGGTAAAGCAACACACATAATCTACCTCTTTCCGCCGCGCCGTTATCAAATCGTCAAATACAGCGAAAGATACGCCTGACCGAGCGCCAGTCCGCCGTCTCCCGCAGGCACCAAATGATTGATATACACCTTCCGCCCCGGCCGTTCCAAGTCACGGTGCAAAAACTGTAACAGCAAACGGTTTTGCATACAACCGCCGCCGAGCGCGATCTGCTCCACTTCGATTTTATCACAGATTCCGGCCGATGCCTGAGAAATTATCTCATGAAAGGCCCGGGCGAGCATCTCTTTGGAAGCTCCTTTTTTCTTCGCTTTCACAAGATCCGCCACGATGCGGACGACATCTATCTCATATGTGTTCGGATTTTCTCCATTTTTGATATATTTTTCAGTGCCATCTCCCACTTTTCCGTCAAAATCGAGCGAAAACTTGTTGTTGTCTCCCACAATCCGTCCGATTTCCTCCAACTTCATCGCAGCCTCGCCCTCGAAGGAATTCATCTCACAGATTCCCAGGATGGCACTGACACAGTCAAAAAGCCTGCCCATGGAAGATGTCATAACGGTATTGACCTTCCGATCGATCGCGGATGCTAAGATCTCATACTGCGGATCGGCAAAATACGGATGTTCGGATCCCGAAAGATAACCACATCGAACTGCCTCATAAAGATAGCAAAGTGCCGTCATCTTCGGATTCTTTGCGGCCGCATCCCCGCCGACAAGCGGCACGTAAGATACCTGTGCCACCCGTTTCATCGTACCATCGTGCCACAGCAAAAACTCACCACCCCAGATACATCCGTCCGTTCCGTAGCCGGTGCCGTCAAACGAAAGTCCCAGCACATCGCCCCGAAGATCATGCTCTGCGATCACCGCTCCGATATGTGCCAGGTGATGCTGCACCTGCGGTCGCTCCTCAAACCCCTCTGCTTCCTTTGCGGAAACATAGGATGGATGCAGATCGCAGACCGCCTTCTTTGGCGCCACGTCAAAGAGCCTACACATACCCTCGTAAGCCTCTCTTCGCCGCTTGATACAAGCCACTTCCTCCAGATCACCGAAATGCCCGGAAAGATACACCAGATTCTTATGCCCGATACCGAATACCGCCTTTAGGTCCCCACCTGTCAAAAGAACGTCTTCCGAAAACGATCCGGGAATCCTTATCCCGTCCGGTACCGATCCCCTGGCACGCCGCAGGATCTGCACAAGTTCCGTACCGTCTTCTTTTTTTACAACCTGATAGATGGAATCATCCAAAGACTGTAAGATCTGCCTGTCATGTGAGAGCACCAGATCGATATGACCTTCCTGCATATAGGTTAACATAACTGTATCATCAACCTCGATCGGTTCCCCGCCGCGGTTTCCGCTCGTCATGACCAACGGCCCAAACTCTCTTACCAAAAGAATCTGCAGAGGATTCGATGGGAGCATCGCTCCTACTCTACTGGAAAAACCGCAGATGTCTTTTGTTGACATAATCTCGTTTACAATAATATTATTTATGTCTACTAATACGATCGGCCGCGCATTGCTTTCCAGTAAACTTTTTTCCGTCTCGGAGACCGCGCAGAACTTACGCAGCTCCTCCGTATCCGCAAACATCACGGCAAAAGGTTTTTGATCCCGGTGCTTAAATCTCCGAAGTCTTTTTGCCGCTTCCGCATTCTTCGGATCGAAGACAAAATGATATCCGCCGATGTCTTTTACCGCCAGGATCTTGCCCTGCTTTAAGTAAGCCACGGCTAACTGAAGCGCCTCGTCTCCCGTAACGCTTTCATCTCCGTTTGCGACCCTGTAACTTGCCTTAAGCTTCGGACCGCAATCCGGGCATCCGATGGTCTGCGCAAAGCAACGCACATCCGTGATGTCTTCGTATTCCTTCTTGCAGGCGTCGCACATGGGAAATTGTGCCATGCTCGTGCGCTCCCTGTCATACGGCAAAGCCTCCATGATCGTATAGCGCGGTCCGCAGGATGCACAGCTGATAAAGGGGTAGCGGTATCTTCGGTTCTTCGGATCCAAAAGCTCCTTTTCGCAGCGCTCACAAGTTGCATAATCCACCGGCAGGATCCTTGCCACATCGCTGTTATCGCTACTTTCCATAATGCGAAACCGACGTTCTTTGTCCGCATGGTCAGGATGTAAAACCGCACCTTCTTTTTCCGCATCCTCTTCGATACGGCTCACAAAAGAGCCCGGGAGAATTACGTTTCCCTCGGACAAAAGAGAAAGGCGATGTAAGAATTCCTCCATCGCCTCATTTGATCCATATGCATTTATATGTACAATTCCTCCGGAGTTACATACCTCTCCACCGATATGAAGTTTGGCGGCAAGCTGTGCTACGTAAGGGCGAAAACCCACGCCCTGTACCAAGCCGTAAACACGCAGCCGACATGCTTTCATCGTATCGTACATGGTCAGATTCTCTTTTCTTTATTCGGCAGACTCCGCAGCTTCCGTCTGTGCGGGTGCTTCCGTCTGTGCAGATGCTTCCGTCTGTGCGGGTGCTTCCGTCTGCGCAGATGCTTCCGCAGCCTTCGCGGCTTCCTCTTCTGCCTTCTTCTTTGCCTCTGCTTCCTGCCTTGCCTTTAATGCCGCAGCGGCTTTTGCCTTCGCTTCTTCCCTCTGCTTTGCTTCCAGGGCCAGCTGCTCCGGCGACTTCGTATAAACATCCGGACCGTCCTTGGGCCCCGGTGTCTCATAGCCTTCCTTCATCATCAGACATTTCTTCGGACACTTCTCCACACAATACCCGCAGGCAATGCAGTCGAAGCGGTTGATGGACCAGGTGCCTTTTTCCTTGTCTACGGCAAGCGTACCGCAAGGACAGCATCTGACACACATTCCGCAGCCGATACAGTCATCGATGGAAATCTCAATATGTCCGCGTGAGCCTTCGGGATATTCGATGGGCTTTGCGGGATACTCGGTCGTGACCGGTTTTTTGAACAGGTTCTTTACGGCCTCCGAGGCGTAAGTCATTACTCCCATAATCGGCCTCCTATCGTTCCGTACAACTGATGCAAGGGTCAATGGAAACGACCAAAAGTCCGACATCAGCTATCTCTGTATTTTTCAGCATTTCACAAAGGGCAGGAACATTGGCAAAGGTAGGTGTGCGGATCCTCATTCTCTGCAGATTCGGCTTACCGTTTGCTTTGACATAATAGAATGCCTCCCCTCGTGGTTGCTCCACGCGCATAAAATATTCTCCGTTCGGGTTTCCTTTGACAGGTACGCTAAGTTCACCCTCCGGGATCTGTGCGATCGCCTGACGGATCAGCTTGATGGACTGGAACACTTCAAGCATACGCACGTAACACCTTGCATAACAATCGCCATCCTCGCTCGTGATCGGCTCAAAATCCAACTCCGGATACGCATCGTACCCAAGCAGTCGCATATCCGCTTTCACACCTGACGCTCTCGCGAAAGGACCGACCGCACCGAGCGCATTGATCTGCTCCGCAGTCAGGATACCGATCCCTTTGAGACGGGACTCTACCGAATAATCTTCAAAGAAGGTCTTGCGGATCACGCTAAGCTCTTCTTCCACTTCATCCATTGCCTTTAAGATGGCTTTCTGCTTCTCAACGTCGATGTCCTTGATGACACCGCCCACCTTGTTCACGGAAAAGATCAGTCTTCCGCCGGTGGTCAGCTCCTGCATATCCAGAACCTTCTCACGGATCCTCCAACACTGATAGAACAGGTTTTCATATCCGAACGCATCCGCCAAAAGTCCCAGCCAAAGAAGGTGCGAATGCATTCTTCCGAGCTCCGACCAAATGGTACGCAGATACTTCGCACGGTCCGGTGTCTCCACACCGAAGATATGCTCCACTGCCTCGCAATATCCCATACCATGCTGGAACGAACAGATCCCGCAGGTACGCTCTGCCACATAACACATCTGATTAAAATCGCGCTTGTCCGTCAAGGACTCCAAACCGCGATGAATAAACCCGATGGAAGGAAGGGCTTCCACAACCCTCTCGTCTTCTACCACCAGATCCAAATGAATCGGCTCAGGGAGCACAGGATGCTGCGGGCCGAAAGGAATGACACTTGTTTTACCCAACTGTTGCATTTTCGACCTCCTTCTTCTGCGGTCCCAACGGCGCTTCCTGACGGATCCGATACAGCTTATTATCATAATCCATGCTGATCATCTCGATCTTTACGCCAAACAACTCTTTCATTTCATTCTCATAAAATACGGCAGCCGGCACGATCTCCGTAATGCTCGGCACCTTTACATCCGTTTCGATCACGAGGCGAAGTGTATGTAACTGCAAGGTCTCATAATCGGAAAAAGAATAACTGAGTTCAAACTTCTCATCCACGTAAGCAGCGTTTGCCTGCGAAAAACGAAGACCTTCTTTTTTCAGCTCCAGCGCACGTAACAACAGATCTTCCACGGGGATTTCTTCCAAAATATTTTCAGGAACAGAATGCTCAACCACGGGCAGCTCCCTCCTTTGCCTTACGTTTCTTTTCTTTGACCAGGGCGTCATGTTCATCGGATCGTTTCTGGAACAGATCCACTGCCTGCACGATCCCGTCAATGATGGCCTGCGGTCTCGCCGCACAGCCCGGCACGTAAATGTCCACCGGGATCACCGTATCCGCGCCGCCCAGGATATTATAACAATCCTTAAACACACCGCCGGTACAAGCACAAACACCGACCGCCACGACCACCTTCGGACGCGGCATCTGGTCGTAAAGCTGCTTGACCGTCGCTTCGTTTTGGGAATTGATCCCGCCTGTGATCAGCAGAATGTCCGCCTGCATGGGATCGCCGGTATTCATCACACCGAAACGCTCCGCATCATACACCGGCGTCAAACATGCCAGCACCTCAATATCACATCCGTTACAGCTGCTTCCGTCATAATGCAGCAACCAGGGAGATCTCTTAATATTAGCCATAATCTCGCCTCCTACTTTCTGATCATCAGGATGATCAGATTCATGCCTGATGCAAACAACGTGATGATCCAAGATAATTGCAACATTTTCTGCCATTTCATACGGGCAGAGGTATTGTCGATCAAAATCTCCAAAAAGTATACCGCAAGGATCACAAGCACCGTCGCGAGGATACTCCAGGGATTGGAATTGATGATGAACAACCCGATGACACCCATCAAAAATACATTCTCATACCACTCGGTGATCTGGAAGATCGCGAGGTTTCTCGCACCCATCTCGGTCGTTAAGCCCTTGACCAGCTCCTGGTGCATGTGGTGAGATGTACTCGTGTCAAACGGGGACTTACGCATCTTGATCGTTAAGATGAACACGAAGCTTAAGAAAAATCCCGGCAGATACGCAATGTAGCTGATGTCATGCGATGCGATCTCGTTGACATTAAAGGTTCCTGCCGCAAGATAGAAACCGACACATGTTAAAAGAACGGCCGGCTCATACGCCATCATCTGGATCAGTTCGCGCTGCGCTCCGATCGTGGAATACGGCGAGCTCGTCACAACGCCCGCAAAGTACAAAAAGATCGCGGAGGTCGACATGACGAAGAAGCACATCAAAAGATCGCTTCCGCCAAAGAACATGGCTCCGGTCACCACCATCAAAACAAAATAGGTTAAAAGCAGGAACGTCTGCGATGTAGCAACAGCGATATTCTGCTTCTTTAACAGCTTCGCAACATCATAAAAAGGCTGTAAGAGCGGAGGTCCGACTCTTCGCTGCATCCTTGCCGAGATCTTACGATCCATTCCGTCAAGAAGCCCGCCGATGAAAGGTGCCAGGAGAATATAAACGATAATGAAGATCAACGAATGCCAATTCATAAGATCACACCTCCTACGATAATGCACATCATGACCACCACCACCGCAGCGGCGAAGACCTGTGACGGTATCATCAATTTTCGAATTCCCACCAGACGGAAGAAATAGTAATTGCTCATCCAAAGGGTCTTTTCTTCACCCATGTAATCGTAGAACTTCCGGTTGTCACCGCTGTTGACACCGTTCATGTAAGACAGCTTGAAGTTCGTTGCCGTCTTCTTGGAATACCGATACGCCAAGAACGGCACCAGGAATACGATCAGGATGATAAATACCAGTGTGTATAAGATATAGGACGGCAATACGTCCTTCGGATCCGCGAACATCTCACCCAAAAGCGGCATAACATATACCTGGGACAAGAGCGGGAAAAGAACGCAAAGCGCGATCATCAAAATGCCATGTACCATAAGCGATGTGAACTCGCTTTTTTTCGTGATGTCCTTATACGTCGTTTCGCGCAGATGGCTGGCGGAAATGATTTTCCCCATCCATTTACTCCAGTAAAAAGAAGTGGTCGCGGAACCAAAGCAGATAAAGATCACCATTAGGATATCTCTCTCATCCACGGAAGCCTTTAAGGCCGACCACTTGGAGATCAGCATACCGAAGGGTGCCAAGAACATTCCGGCGATTCCGATAAACTGGAAGGCCGCAAGGCGCGGAACGATGTAAAGCAGTCCGTGCATGTTCTCGATATCTCTGGAGTGGAGCACGTTTTCCGTAGCGCCCACGCTCTGGAACAAAAGGGATTTACTGATCGCATGGAATACCATCAGGAAAACGCCCGCCCAGATCGTCTGGCTCGTACCCATGCCGGCGCAGGCCGTCATCAGTCCGAGGTTTGAAACCGTGGAAAGCGCAAGCACCTTCTTTGCATCGGATTGTGCGATCGCCATAAAGGATGTGATGATAAAGGTGAAACCGCCGACAACGGCAACCATCGAACCTGTCGTGGTCCCGTGCATCGCGGGGGATAAACGAAACAGAATATAGATTCCGGCTTTGACCATCGTCGCCGAATGCAAGAGTGCGGACGAAGGCGTCGGTGCGATCATCGCGCCGAGAAGCCAGGTGGAAAACGGCATCTGCGCAGCCTTCGTTAACGCCGCAAAGGCAATGAACAGTACCGGCAGGGTCGCAACCAGCTCGCCGCCGACACCGGAGCTGACCAGATCATGCATCCCCATCTTGCCTTCGATCATGCCGTAATAAAGAATACCGAACGCCAGGAACGTGCCTCCCAAGAGGTTCATCCAAAGTGCGCGGAACGCATTCGTATAAGCCAGATCCTCCTTGGTATACGTGATCAAAAGGAAGGAGCATACGCTCGTGATCTCCCAGAAGAAATCGATCCAAAGAAGGTTTTCGGACAAAACAAAACCAAACATCGCACCCAGAAACAGAAACAGAAGCGCGAAGAAAAACGGGCTTCGATTCTCAAGCTGTGTGTGATGCTCGTGATATCCCACCATGTAACCGGTGGCGTAAACAATGATCATACTGCCGATCAGGCCGATGATCATACACATCAAAACGGAAAGATGATCGATATAGATATGCGGACCCGCAACCATCTTCGGACCTGCCAGGTCAAAGTACGCGATCAATACCGTGGGAACAATGGAAAACAGACTGATCCATCCCCTGTGATGCTTGAAGGTGATATAGATCACAAAGCACATCAGAAGGATTTCCGCAGCCAGAATGATATGATCGGTCATCTCGGTCTCGACATATAACGTCAAAACGCCGGCTCCTCTTGCGATCCAGAGTCCGACAAAATACGCAACCGCAGCGATGATCACTCCCGCCCCGCATAAAGCCAGAGCATTACGAACCTTTACCGATTTGATGCAAAACATGATACATGCCATCACCATCGGAAAAAGAATCAGAAATGGTACCACACCCATGTCAGCCTACCTCCAAATAAAATACATCCTTTGTATTATACTACATTCCACCCGAAAACGCCACCGAAAAAGCACCTATCGGCCACGGGCGCATTCTCCGTCGCACGATCGCGATCAAAGTTGTGGTATAATGAGGAAAATAACTAAATCAGAGGGTATCATGCACGAAATGAGCTACTGCATCAGCATCGTCAACATGGCGGTGGCTGCAGCCAAAGAAAATGAACTTAAGACAGTGGAAAAGATTTCCGTAGAAGTCGGTGAAATGACGGGCGTGCTGCCCTATTATCTGAATCTCTACTTTCCGGAGGCAGCCAAAGGCACGATCCTGGAAGGTTGCGAACTTGAGATCATCGAAGTTCCGGTCACCCTTGTGTGCGCTGATTGCAATAAGACATACCACCCGGACAAAGAACATGCATATAACTGCCCGGACTGCGGCTCCCATAAAGGAAAGCTCATCGCAGGCCGAGACGTTTCATTACGGAATATTTGTGGGGAATAACTATGGCAAACCTGATCTTATCAACCGAAAAACTCAGATACTACGAAGAACTGTGCAATCTTTGTGATGATGCTTCTTTGGACGGCGAATTCTGTGATACGCTCTGGCAGGATCTATTGGTCCACAAAGACTTGTACGATGAACTTCTCTATTTTATGGAGCATGCAGATATCCTGGATAAAGCAGAAGTTTGCGGTGAGCATCTGACAGACTATTACGTTCGGGAACTTCGCCGCTACAACGTGGCACATGACAGCGCCAAGAACGGCCCGGATTGTGATAAGACGCGCATCCTCCTACTCACCGTTCGCAGTATGATCGATGCCAAAA
>JAILOQ010000123.1 GCA_024690725.1 Lachnospiraceae bacterium | reverse complement strand
CTTGATGCGTATGAGGCGGCCTGCGGAGAACTGCTCGAAAAGATCAAGCAGCCGATCAAGCGAAGCCTTGCGGATGCGCATATAAAGATCAAGGACATCGATAAGGTCGTACTCGTGGGCGGTGCCACCAGACTTTCTTTTGTTAGGAAGTTCGTGGGCAAGATCTTCCGCACGATCCCGGATGTAAACATCAATCCCGATGAAGCTGTGGCGCTCGGTGCGGCAGTGCAGGGAGCCATGAAGGAGCGAAACGAAGCGATCAAGGAGGTCATCCTTACGGATGTGTGCCCGTTTACGCTCGGTACCGAAGTGGTCAGAGAACGGGAAGACGGAAGCTTTGAGGGCAATCATTTTTGTCCCATCATCGAAAGAAATACGGTGATCCCCGCGAGCCGGACAGAACGGATGTATACGATACGGGACGGCCAGACGAAGTTAAACATCAACATCCTGCAGGGAGAGAGCCGTTTTGCGAAAAACAACCTTCTTTTGGGTGAGATCGAGATCAAGGTGCCGAAAGCAAATGCCGGCGAAGAACCGGTGGATGTGACCTACACCTATGATGTGAATTCCATCCTCGAGGTGGAGGTAAAGGTGGTCTCTACCGGAGAAAAGGTGCGTCAGGTCATGAAGGGCGGTCAGAATCAGATGACCGACGAAGAGATCGAGGAGCGCATGAAGGAGATCTCTTATCTGAAGATCCACCCGCGGGAAAAAGAAGAGAATAAGCTCTATCTCTTAAAAGGGGAGCGCCTCTACGAAGAGAGCCTTGGAAGCGACAGACAGCTTGTGGAGCGGGAACTGCAAAAGTTCGATGATGCGTTAAATACCAGAGATCCGGGGCTGATCGACGAGGCGAGAGAGAAGTTTAAGAAATTCCTGGAGGATTTCGAAGACGATAATTTATGAGCGATTCACTCAGCCGGAGCTTTGCCTCGGCTGAGTATCGTTTATCGTACCCTACCTACACTGATGCATATAGGTGGTTTTTTTTTTGACAGAATTAAAAATAAATTGCGCAAATTAGAATATAATGATAAAATTTTTAGTGGCATCCGGAGATGCCATAAAGAACAATGTTTTCTTGTTTACAGAAGGGGTAATAATATGATCAAACTTAGTGAAAGAGTGGACAAAAAAGTCTCTCGCATGATCACCGTGGTTTTATGCACGATCTTTTTATTGTTTACGATCGTGTTTGCGATTTTGCTTGCGGTACGGGCGAATTCGGAAGGAGCCGCAAAAGGCGATCTGATCGCGGATCAGATCGACGGTCAGTTGGCGGAGAAGGTCTCGTTTATCCGTACGGTGGCTTCGGGAGCGACGACAACGAATGATTATTATGCACATGTAGACAATGCGCTGACGGTCTTTGAGGACGTATCCGCGGTTTATGTTTGCATAAAAGATGACGAATGTGTATATCAGGATAAGATCATGACTTACATGTGCGGGGAATGGATCCCGCCGGAGGACTTTGTCGTATCCGATCGAGCATGGTATCAGGGAGCTGTTAATTCCGAGGAAGGATATTTTATTTCGGATCCTTACGTGGATGAGCAGTCGGGCAGTATCTGTATTACCGTTGCGGCGCCCATCATGGACGGCGGTGAGATGATCGGTGTAGCCGGATTGGATATGTATATGGATAACATCGTCTCGCTGATCGAGTCGAGTTATGTGAAAAACGATTACGCATCTTTGATCTCTACGGACGGAACGATCTTAACTTCTCCGTATGAAGAATTACAGCCGACGGCAGCAGCATCCACGTCGATCGCGGATACCAAGTATGCGAAGGCATATGAAAACGGCGGCGGTTCCGTATCGGATTATAAGGGCGGATTTAAGAAGGTTCGTGTCATTCCGCTTACCAAGTGTGACTGGAGTGTCATTTACGTTTATTCGACCGCAGGTATCGCATTGGCCGTAGTCATTGCCGTATTGGTGATGGCAATCTTCGGTCTCATTGCGATCAAGGGTGTGTCCGGACAGCTGGTAAAGACCATCGATCCGTTGTTTGCACCGTTAGAAGATCTGTCCGGGAATGTAAACAATATTCTGGAAGGAAATCTTTCCTACCAGTTTGCCCAAGACGATCAGTCCGTGGAAGTTCATGCGGTAGCGGATGCTTTGAACAGTACGATCTCCGGTTTGGAGGATTACATCGACGGAATCGCAAATACCGTGACGGAGATTTCCAATAAGAATCTGAATTTTGAAATTGACGGAACCTATTACGGTGACTTTGTCCGGATCAAGGAGTCTTTGGAGCGTATCATGGAAGTCCTCAATTACAGCCTTTCCGAGATCAACAATCAGGCAGAGACCGTAAGAGGCTTTGCATCAAACCTTTCCGAGACGTCCGAATCCGTTGCCGAATCCGCAACCGTACAGTCGGCGTCCGTAACGGATGTATCCGACGAGATGGATAAGCTTTCTGCCAACATGGAACAGATCGTAGGTGTTGCGGATGATATTCGCGAGAATACCGAGATCACCAGCCAGAAGCTGCAGACCAGTTGTGAGGAAATGAATGAACTCGTTGCTTCCATGGAAGAGATTTCTTCCTGCTTTACCGAGATTTCCGAGTTTGTATCGGCCATAAATTCCATTGCGAGCCAGACCAACCTTCTTTCCCTGAATGCTTCCATCGAGGCTGCAAGAGCAGGTGAGGCGGGACGCGGTTTCGCCGTTGTGGCGGGTGAGATTTCCTCCCTGTCCGAATCTTCTTCCAGTTCTGCGGAGAAGATCAACGAGATCATCGGCAAGACCACGAAGGCCGTGGAAAACGGTGCGGCTCTTGTCGAGAAGACAAAGAACAGTATCGACGACAGTATCGCTTCCAGCGATCGCAACAGAGAACTGGTACAGAGCATTACCGGAGTCGTTGCGGATCAGAAGAGTTCGATGGAAGAGATCGTTTCCGATATCCGCGAGATCACGGATATGGTGCAGGCCAATGCGGCTGCAGCCGAGGAAAGTTCCGCGATCTCCATGCAGTTGAACGAATGTGCGACCAGCCTGATCGATACGGTTGGAGAGTTCCGTTTGAGAGGCTGAAGGTAAGAAACAAAGAATCAAAAAGGGCTGTCAAGAAAAAATACTTGACAGTCCTTTTTTTCTTGTGTATCATAGCGAAGGTGAGGTGATACCCGTGGAAAAGATCGTGGAACAGAATCTTTTGTTTGATTTTTACGGCGAACTTCTGACAGAGCATCAGAGAAATGTATACCGGGATGCGGTCTGCAATGATATGTCGCTGAGTGAAGTTGCCGAGGAATACGGTATTTCCAGACAGGGTGTTCACGACTTGTTGAAGCGCTGTGACAAGATTTTACAGGATTATGAGGATAAATTGCGGCTGATCCGTCGATTTGACGCGATCGGTGAGAAATTGGAAGAGATCCGTTCTTTGTCCGGCGAGCAGGAAGACATTTTGAAGCTTACGGAGGAGATCCGCGAGCAGTTATGATAAAGGAATCCCCAGATGGCATTTGAAAGCTTAACGGAGAAACTGCAAAACGTATTTAAGAACCTGCGCAGCAAGGGACGTCTGACGGAGGCTGATGTCAAGGCAGCCTGCAAAGAAGTCAAAATGGCTCTTCTTGAGGCGGATGTAAACTTCAAGGTCGTAAAGAACTTTGTAAAGACCATTGAAGAGCGTGCCGTAGGGCAGGAAGTCTTAAACGGCCTTAATCCCGGGCAGATGGTGATCAAGATCGTAAACGAAGAATTGATCAACCTCATGGGAAGCGAGGGCGCGGAGATCAAATTCCAGCCCGGAAAAGCAATGACCGTCATCATGATGTGCGGTCTGCAGGGTGCAGGTAAGACGACCACAACGGCCAAGCTTGCCGGCAAGTTTAAGTTAAAAGGCAAAAAGTCCTTGCTGGTTGCCTGTGACGTGTATCGTCCGGCTGCCATCAAGCAGTTACAGATCAACGGTGAGAAAATGGGCGTTGACGTCTTTTCCATGGGAGAGAATCAAAAGCCCTTGAATATCGCAAAGGCAGCCATAGAGCATGCAGCTAAGAACGGTCACAATGTGGTGATCCTCGATACGGCCGGCCGTCTTCATGTTGATGAAGAGATGATGACGGAGCTTGTGGAGATCAAGGAACAGATTGAAGTACATCAGACCATATTGGTCGTAGATGTGATGACCGGTCAGGATGCGGTAAACGTAGCCAAAGAGTTCGATGAAAAGATCGGGATCGACGGTGTCATCCTAACCAAGGTAGACGGCGATTCGAGAGGCGGTGCGGCACTTTCCGTAAAGGCCGTGACCGGAAAGCCGATCTTTTATGCAGGTATGGGGGAAAAACTCGAGGATCTCGAGCAGTTCTATCCCGACCGTATGGCGAATCGTATCCTCGGAATGGGCGATGTCTTAAGCCTCATTGAAAAGGCGCAGGAAAAGATCGACATCGACGAGCAGACCGAACGCGATATGGCAAGCCGCCTGAAAAAAGGCCAGATGAACTTTAACGATTATCTGGAGAGCATGAAGCAGATGCGCAACATGGGCGGACTCGGATCCATTCTTTCCATGATGGGCATGGGCGGAAACGACTTGGCAGGTGCTGTGGACGATAAGGAACTGGCGCGTACCGAAGCGATCGTTTTGAGTATGACGCGGGAAGAGAGAGAGAATCCGAAACTCTTAAATCCTTCCAGAAAATATCGCATCGCGAAAGGCGCGGGCGTGGATGTTTCGGTCGTAAACCGTTTTGTCAAGCAGTTCGAGCAGAGTCAGAAGATGATGAAGCAGATGAAGGGCATGGGCGGCAAGCACGGTATGAACCCCATGAGTCTCATGGGTGGGAAAAAAGGTGGAATGAGATTTCCGTTCTAGTTAGCGGAGGTCCTTTCATATAAATGTTAGTTTTTAATTTGGAGGAGAAAAAAATGGTAAAGATCAGATTAAGAAGAATGGGACAGAAGAGAAATGCGATCTACAGAATCATCGTATCCGATTCCAGAAGCCCCAGAGACGGAAGATGTATTGAGGAGATCGGTACATACAATCCCAACACAGAGCCTTATACTTCCACGATCGACGAGGAGAAGGCAAAGAAGTGGTTGGCAGACGGTGCACAGCCTACCGAGGTAGTTGCAAGAATCTTCAAGAATGCCGGAATCGAAAAGTAATCCCAGCCTTTGTTGCAGATGTAGTGTATAGAAAACGGAGGTAAAGGATGAAGGAATTAGTTGAAGTAATCGCAAAAGCCCTGGTGGATCATCCGGACGAAGTAGTCGTTACCGAAAAAGAAGATTCCAGAAGAACCGTGATCGAACTTCATGTTGCTCAGGAAGACATGGGTAAGGTCATCGGCAAACAGGGTAGGATCGCCAAAGCCATTCGTACGGTCGTAAAGGCTTGCGCAAATGGGGACAATAGCCGCGTAGATGTGGATATTGTATAAAAAATCTTTCGTATTTTATGGCAGGTATTGCATTTTGGGTCTTGAATACGGAACAAAATAGTAGTAAAATCATAGGTGATTGAAGAATTACGTTAATTATACGTAAGAAAATACAATTTTAGTGACGGAGGGAATGAAAATGAAAAAGTTATTGGTTAAGTTAGCAGGTGCTGTTCTTGGAGTAGCAGTAGCAGGTGCTGTATTTGCATCTCCTGTATCCGCAGACGTAGTTGGTGATGCTAACGCACAGTTACAGGCAGCACAGAAGGCACATAA
>JAILOQ010000122.1 GCA_024690725.1 Lachnospiraceae bacterium | reverse complement strand
ATTCAACCTCATAGCCTTCGCCTGTCAAGATCGTCTTCCAGGAATCTTCCTCGTCGCCTGCCATATCGTTGTTTGCATGGTCACCCGCAACAACCATCATAGGCTCAAGTACCACGCGGCTGTATCCCTTATCCTTGATCGCTGCGATCACATCATCCAAAGAGGGGGTTGCTTCCACGGTACCCACATAGTAATTTGCAAGACCTTTTTCTTCCATTACGCCCTGCATCTTTGCATAAACTTCGTTGGAGTCTGCCTCCGTTCCGTGTCCCATAAATACAATGGCCGTAGAACCGTCGTCATAAGAAGCGGTATCTCCGGAAAGCGCATCTGCCACACGACCGAAATCATCATCGGAATTCAGCAACGGCTCTCCGAGTACGATCTTATCAAACTTGTCGTTGTAATTTGCAAGTTCATCCTTCAGATCGGTATACTCAAATCCATGCATCAAATGTGTGGGCTGTACGATGAGTGTCGTAACGCCGTCTGCGACCGCGCGGTCCAATGCCTGTGTCACGTTGTCGATCTCCAAACCGTCACGCTCTTTCAGCTTATCGATAATGATCTGGGAGGTAAACGCTCTGCGCACCTCAAGATCCGGATTTGCTGCCTGAATGGCTCCTTCGATCGCGCCGATGGTCACTTCACGGCTATCGTTATAACTGGTTCCGAACGAAACTACCAATACCACTGTCTTGTCCTTCTTTCCGCATCCGGTCAGAAACATTGCCAAAAGCAATGTCATTGCAAGAACTGCTGCCAAAAATTTTTTCATGTCTTCTCCTCTCTTCCACTTGGAATACAAAAATATTTGCGAACCGCTTTGCGGTTTTCGCCGTTTGTATTTGGAACTTCCGGGAAAAAGAAAGAATGTGAGACGACACAAAACAGACACTTTCAGAAAAGTGCCATTGCGTACGACCAGTTTCTCGTGGCCCGGTGTTCCCTTAAACAGAAACCCCTGTACCGAAAAAGGCAGGTCTCCTGGCTTACGGATCATAACCTGCGATCGTCTTCCCGGTCTCCCAGTGACATGTGATCGCAGCCTCCCCTGAATACAGTGACGAGTTCGTACAGGATTCTCACCTGTTTCCCTTTTCACCGAAGCATACATTGTACCTCCGGCACCTTTTTCGTTATTCAATATCATACCCCCACCTACACTAACGCCCAGATGTGGGAGATTTCTCCTACTGATTTAAATCTGTCCGCATTATATCACATTGCAGGGAGTGATACAATATTTGCCCAAACCGAAAAAAGAAATGCAAAAAGAAATCCCCGCATCGGCGGGGACTTCATTTACTTCAATACGCTTCCCAAAAATGCTTTCAGGCGTTCGTTCTTCGTATGCTCCAGTACTTCCTCGGGACTTCCGTCTTCGCAGATCCGTCCACCGTCGATAAAGAGCACTCGGTTTCCCACTTCTCTGGCAAAACCCATTTCATGTGTGACAACGACCATCGTCATCCCTTCTTTGGCCAGGTCCTTCATGATCGTCAGGACTTCGCCAACCATCTCGGGATCGAGTGCGGACGTCGGTTCATCAAAGAGCATAACATCCGGATGCATAGCGAGGCTTCTTGCGATTGCCGCACGCTGCTGCTGCCCACCGGATAACTGGGCGGGATAACTATCGTATTTATCCCCCAGACCCACACGTCCAAGCAGCTCCTTCGCAGTTTTCTCCGCTTCCGCCGGAGTCATGATCTTTAACTTCACGGGAGCTAACATTACATTTTCCAAAATTGTCTTGTTCTTGAACAGATTGAACTGCTGGAATACCATTCCGATCTTTTCGCGTACCTTATTCTGCTCTCTCTCATTTAAGTGCGTGATCTCTCTTCCTTCAAACAGGATTGAGCCCGATGTGGGCGCCTCCAACATGGAAAGGCTTCGGATAAAGGTCGACTTGCCACAGCCGGAAGGACCGATCACGGAGATGACCTCACCCTTGTGAATATCAACATCGATTCCTTTTAATACTTCGTTATCCTTAAAACTCTTCTTCAGTCCCGTTACGGAGATGAGGACTTCCGCTGACTGTTCTTTTTTCATTTCTTCACTCATGCCTCTTCCTCCTTACCGCTCATTCTTTTTCATAGCCGCTTCCAGTTTCCGCACGCCCGCGGAAAGAAGCATTACCAGGATCAGATATACGATCGCTACCGTAAGGAGCGGGAGCAAGGGTTCGTATGTAATACCGCGGATGATATCGCCGCCTCGCGTTAGATCCTGCAAGCCGATATAACCGGAAATGGAGGTCTCCTTTAACAGGGAAATGAACTCATTACCAATGGCAGGAAGCACATTCTTCAATGCCTGCGGCAAAATGACGCTCGTCATCATCGTCCCGAACCCAAGGCCCAGACTCCGACCGGCTTCAAACTGGCCCGGATCGATCGCCATGATACCCGAACGTATCACTTCCGAAAGGTAAGCCGCAGAATTTAAGCCGAATGCAATGATCGCCACGATGATCTTGCTAATATCCACCGATGCAAAGATCACGAAATAAATGATCAAAAGCTGTACCATCATCGGGGTGCCGCGAATTACGGTAACGTATATATTACAGAGTAAATTTGCCGCTTTGCAGGTTCCGTTTTTGTCATGTGCCACTCGGATCATCGCAATAAAGAATCCCAGGATCGATCCGATCACAAGAGATGCGACCGTAATGATGATCGTGTTCAAAAGACCTTGCGCCAAATATTTCCAACGGGCTTCCGCTACAAAATTCGTGTAAAAACGCTCCTTAATGCTGCTGAATCCCGAACTGCTCTTTCCGTTTCTGACTACGATGACCTGACGGGACGTCGTATAGGAATCGGAGAAATTGATCTGCTCTTTTCGCTCCTCCGTGATCGTGAAACCGGAAAGACCGATATCCACCTTGCCGGAACTTACGGC
>JAILOQ010000119.1 GCA_024690725.1 Lachnospiraceae bacterium | reverse complement strand
TCCTGAGCCAGGATCAAACTCTCGAAAGAAAGTTTTATATCCCAACCAATTGAACATTGGCTAAAATATCCTTAAATTTACTTTGTTCTGAATTAATCTCTTGGATGTGAACCGAATAATCGGAACCTCGTGCTCGGAACTTCGGTTCACGCCCTAATGGAAATCTTTTCAGGGTTGCATTGCTGTTGAATTGTCAAGGTACTTATATATGGTAACTAAGAATTACCAAACGGAGAAGGAGGGATTTGAACCCTCGCGCCGCTATTAACGACCTACTCCCTTTCCAGGGGAGCCCCTTCAACCTCTTGGGTACTTCTCCAAAAAAGTTGATGTATCACTCTTTTATTCATTACCATTTGCCATCATATATATGATGTAACCGGAGAGGGTGGGATTCGAACCCACGCGCCCTTGCGGACAAACGGTTTTCAAGACCGCCTCGTTATGACCACTTCGATACCTCTCCTAATGTCGTAAACGATTGCTTAAAAACCTGTCTACGATACCGGCGAGCCCTTATTTTCCTTAGGCGGGCCTTTATACGTCGTAAGTTGACGCAAATGTTATTTTAGCAAAAACGATTTTTAGTGTCAATATCTTTTTCTCTATTTTCTTGACTTTTTTTCAGGAAGGTCTCGGCAATCTCCATATCCTCCGGCGTAGTGATCTTCACATTCTCATAACTGCCCTTCACGAGCTTTACCGGAATGTCGGAATACCGTTCCAAAACCATGGCGTCATCCGTGATCGATACATGTTCTTTTAACAGCTGCTCTTCTTCCGCAAGCAATGTATCATACGCTTCTTTTATTATATGGAAAGAAAATATCTGCGGTGTCTGCATCTGCCACACCAGATCACGCCTGGGCGTATCCGTTACAAAGCCATCTTCGTCGGCGATCTTGATCGTATCCTTTACGGGCATCGCGACCACACAGGCCCGGTGCTCTTTCACACACGCATACCCACGCTGAATGATCTTCGGATCCGCGAATGGTCTGGCACCGTCATGGATGAAAACAAATTCGGTCTTTGGGTTAGCAGCCGCTAATCCTGCCGCCACGGAATGATACCGTTCTTTTCCTCCGGCAACGATCCTCTTTACCTTGTCGAAACCGTAACGCTCCACGATCTCTTCCCTGCAATAAGCGATCTGATCTTCGGATGTTACCAAGACGATCTCGTCGATGATGCTGTTTTGAAAATTGTCCAGAGCGTAAAAAAGAACAGGCTTACCCTGAAGCAGCATGTATTGCTTTGCCACATCGGAGCCCATTCTCTTCCCCTGCCCTGCCGCTAAAACTATGGCAGTTTTCATTTCCCGTCTCCAAGTTTCAAATTCGGTATCGCATTCAGATCCCATCCGCTGCGATGTCCCGCAATATAATCATAGTAACCCGCCGAAGCGATCATTGCCGCATTGTCCGTGCAAAGGATCGGCGACGGCCGGTAAAAATCGATATTTCGTTTTGCGCATTCCTCTTCAAAGGCTTTGCGCAGTGCGGAATTGCTGGCTACTCCGCCGGCGATCGCAAATTTATGCAGGCCGTATTGCTCGACGCCGGTAAGCGCATGCTCGACCAAAACGTCTACAACCGCCTTCTGGAAAGAAGCGGCAACGTTGGCACGATCCACTTCTTCGTTTTTCATCTCACAGGAATTTAAGTAGTTGAGTACCGCCGACTTCAAACCGCTGAAGCTGAAATCGTAGCCGTTCTCCCCCACCTTGGCCCGCGGAAATGCGATGGCTTCCGGATCACCTTCTTTGGCCAGGGCGTCGATCTTCGGACCTCCGGGATAACCGAGCCCAATGGCGCGTGCCACCTTATCATAGGCCTCGCCGGCCGCATCATCTCTGGTACAGCCCAATATCTTATACTTCCCGTAATCTTCCACAACCGCAAGGTGTGTATGCCCGCCGGAAACGATCAGGCAGACAAACGGCGGCTCCAACTCTTTTGCTTCAATATAATTGGCTGCAATGTGTCCCTCGATGTGATTGACACCGACCAAAGGCTTATCCAGTGCGAAAGCCAATGACTTTGCAAAAGATACACCAACCAAAAGCGCTCCCACAAGGCCCGGGCCGTAAGTCACCGCGATCGCATCGATATCGTCCATCGTGCAGTTAGCCTCGGCTAATGCAGCCTCTGTTACCTGATTGATCTTTTCGATGTGCTTTCTGGAGGCAATCTCCGGAACCACACCGCCGTACAATGTATGTAATTCAATCTGAGAGGAGATCACATTGCTTAACACTTCGCGCCCGTTCTTTACCACGGCTGCGGCAGTTTCATCGCAGGAACTCTCGATTCCCAGAACTAAGATATCTTCCTTCATTTCAATCGGTCCGTCTATTCTTCTTCGTACTTTTTCCAGCCGTAAATCTTATAATGCCCCGTCGCATCCTTGCGCAGAATAAATACCAGATTGGTTTGATACAAAAGGGAATCCTGCTTTACGTCATAAACGGCATATAATCTTGCACAATCATAACCGTCCATGGAAAAATTCTCCACATCGATGGATGACGAAATTGAATAACTCGAAATCGTCCGGTTATTCGCAATATACTCATCCACATCCATGGAAAGCAGACTCAGATACTGTTCTTCACTTTGATTGGCCACCAACTCTTCATCGTAGATCTCGCGCATCTTCCGACCGAGTGCATTCAGTTCCTCCGGCGTGTGCTCTTCATTATAAAGACACATCGTCATCTCACTGAAGTACTTTACCACCTCACGCGGTGTGGGGGGATAGTTGGTCTCGAGGCTTCGCGCAAGCGCTGATTCCGTCATGGTGAGCACCTTGGCATCCACCGGTTCCTGTTCATCCGTGCTGATGTTCCGATTCGAAAGATAGAAATAATATCCAACGATCAAACAAGCTAAAATGACCAGGATAATGGCGCCTTTGGTTCCCTTAAAACGCTTCATCCTTACTCATCCTCAAACAACAATGTGACATTACGGCCGTCCCTGGCCGCAACGGAATTTTCAAAAATTCGCTTCACATCTTTCATATATTCATCGGGACGTGGCATGGCGGGACTGTAATGTGTCAGCCACATCTCCTTTGGTTGTGCCTCCGCCGCAAGGCGCGCAGCTTCTTCCATCATCATGTGCTTATGCGCTTTGGCATTGGCGTATTTCTCTGCTTCTCCGTACATCCCTTCCAGGATCATAAGATCGGCTCCCGCGCCGTACTTTGCAATGGAAGAAACCGGTCTGGTATCGGTGGAATAGGTCACTTTGATTCCCTTTCGCGCCGCTCCCATTACCATATCCGGTGTAAACCGGCCTTCGGCAACTTCACAGATCTCACCGTGCTGCAACTTGTTCCAGCAGTGTAACGGAATCCCGAGTTCCTTCGCCTTGGCCGCATCAAACTTGCCCTGCCGTTCCACTTCGATATTATACCCGTAGCAGATCACGTTGTGATTTACCTTAAACGCATCGATATGGAAGCCTTCAAAGGAAATTCTCTCTTCCGCTTCGGAAAGCTCATGGAATTCTATTTCAAACGGAAGTTCCGGCGCCACAACGCGAAGTGCGTTCACGACACGTTCCAACCCCTTGGGTCCGATCATAAGAAGCGGACTCGTCTTTTCCGCATTGCCCATCGTAAGGAGCATTCCCGGCAGACCACTGATATGATCCGCATGGAAATGCGTGATACACATCACATCGATCGGTTTCGGGCTCCAGCCCGCTTCACGCAAAGCGATCTGCGTCCCTTCTCCGCAATCGATCATTATGCTCTTGCCGTTATATCTCGTGATCAGGGATGTCAGCCACCGCTTCGGAAGCGGCATCATTCCACCCGTGCCCAACAGGCATACGTCCAACATGTTGCTTTCCTCTATACAAAGTTAGCCTTTGCTAACACTTTGCCTTTTCCACATGATCAGTGCGTCTTCCGTCGGCTTTTCGTAAAAATTCTTCCGGACGCCCTCCGAAACAAATCCAACCGACTCATATAAGCGAATGGCTGCCGCATTACTCTTGCGCACCTCCAAAGTAATGCTATCGATCCCCCGCTCTTTCAAAATGCGGATCATTTCCGAAACAAGTTCTTTGCCCAGGCCCTGTCCGCGAAGATCGGCACGTACCGCAACCTGATTCACATCCGCTTCATCCAATATCACGTAGCATCCGCAATATCCCAGGATCCCGTTTTCCTCGGCAACCAGATACAGACTGCCTTCCCGCTCCAATGCCTCCGCAAAGCTCTTTTCGCTCCATGGCATGGTAAACGTTTCTTTTTCCATGCGGGCCACCTCGGGAATATCCCGCGCTTCCATCTGTCTAATGTGCGCCATCTTCCCGCTCCGCTCTTTCCCTCTCGGCGCGTTCTCTTTCCGCCTGCGAGAGTCTCAGATAGATCGGCTTGTGCTCGCCCGCAGCCACCGACTTTCCTTGTAAAAGAAGGTGTCTTCCCAGCGCCGCCACACAGGCCGCATGCTGACGGTTACAGTTCGCGGGCGCAAACCCGAAGGGAACATGCAACGTGTCTTTGATGGTTTCTTTATGTAATGCCACCGCATCGCCCAAAAAGACGACCTTTGTCTGCATTGCTTCAATTTCGGCAAGGAGTTCGCCAAAGTCTCCGACAAACTGCTCCTTTACGGTTAGCATACGGTAACCTTCTTCTGTATCGGGATCTTCTTCAAACCGGTACAAACCGGCATATACCTGATTCCTTCTGGCATCCATGATCGGACAGATCAATCCGTCATATCCGTACATGTTAAACGCCAGCGCCTCCACGGTCGGCACTTCCACGATCGGTTTATTAAGCGCCTCCGCCAGGCCTTTCGCCGTTGCGGAGCCGATCCTGAGTCCCGTAAAAGAACCGGGTCCGGCTGCGATCGCGATCGCATCGACGGAAGACAGATCCAATTCGATCATCTTCTTCACTTCGTCAAGCATCGGAAGCAAGGTCTGCGAATGCGTCTTCCCGTGATCAACGGTGTATTCTCCTATCAATCGGTCGTCCTCCGTAACTGCGACGGATGCCACATTACCCGAGGAGTCCAATGCCAGCAACTTCATGTTTGTTTCCTTCTATCGTGATCAGTCTGTAATCAAAACCTTTGGATAAGTCTTTCGCGATGGTGATCCGCACCGTTTCCGGCGGCATCAGTTCGCGGATCAGATCCGCCCATTCCACCATCGATACACCGGATCCGTAAAAGTAATCCTCGTATCCGATCTCATCCATTTCTTCGATGTCACCGATGCGGTACACATCGAAGTGATAAAACGGGAGACGGCCTTCTTCGTACACCTGCACGATCGTAAAGGTGGGGCTGTTCACGGGCTCCGAGATACCAAGCCCTGCTGCCACGCCTTTGGTAAAGACGGTCTTCCCGACACCCAGATCTCCGATCAGGGCCAAGACGGTTCCCGCCCCGACAGCCGCTCCGATTCTTTTTCCAAGTTCAAACGTATCCTCCGCGGACATCGATTGAAACGTAAGCTTTTCCATATATATCCGTTATTCCTTAATCTTTACCTTCTTCGGATCCATATGCGCGGAGATCACGCGGATCAGCCATGCCGTATTCTCGCCCAAGTCTCTTCTGGGAAACAGCGATGCCGCACGCTTTCCGGTATAAAGAACGATACAGTTTGCCGTGGAGATCGCTTTTACCATCTGATCCCATGGCATCGATGTACGGTTCTCATCCTGCGATACTTCCATACCGCCTTCGTAAAACGCATAATGGAGCGGTTTGCGAAAAGCCTCCATCATGGACTGCTGATGAGCCGACATGTATAAATTGACGGGCAGGTATATGATCACAACAATACCGAAGAAGAGATATAACACACTGGCGTCCTTCAAAAAGTACACCGCTACCATCAAAATGCCGAGCAGTTCGGAGAACAATCCCATCGGCGATGTATAGGTATGGCGAAGATTGAAATCAAACAGATCCGCCGCCGTGACATGCACATCGATCTCAAATAACGGATCACCCTCAAAAACGGGGCCTTCGTCTTTCTTTTCTTCCTGCACCTCGCATGCCGCGTCATCTATTGCTTCTTCTGCGCCCCCTGCTTCTTTTGCTTCCTCTTCGAGCACTTCCTCAACGGTTTCGTTTGTGTCCATGAAAACCATCCCTTCGGCATTTTTCGCCATTCTGCCCCGCTATCTTCCAAAAAAGCGCACAAATAGACATAGTAGGACATAATAGTACTACTATATTATATAGCAAATCGAGAATTTCGCAACCAAAAACCGTTTATTCCTTTATGCTTCCGATATTGATGCGAGCCATGATGCCGGGAGAAAACAGAATATACACGATCAAAGAAGGTACGGTGGACAAAAGCAACATGCAATAAACCACCGGATCGGACCCCGATCCTCGTCCG
The DNA here is from genome assembly GCA_024690725.1 of Lachnospiraceae bacterium. GTDB lineage: Bacteria > Bacillota > Clostridia > Lachnospirales > Lachnospiraceae > UBA2882. Next base: position 5,075 of record JAILOQ010000119.1, on the reverse strand, counting down.
CCCGTGGCATTTATCAAAAATATGGATATGGTCTTCTTCTTGATATCGGTCAGCACCAGATTCTGGTAGACCGTGTTGTTCCAGCTGACCGCAAAGTTAAAGATCAGTTCCAGAAAAACTGCCGGTTTCATGATAGGCAGGATAACACGGTTAAATATCATGTATTCCTTGCAGCCGTCGATCCTGGCCGCTTCGATGATGTCCTTTAACTGCATGGAATGCAGATACATCCTAAAAAAGTATGCGCACGACGGAATCGCGATCCCCACCAGGATCAAAGGCAGAAGGCCGTTATACATATGAAGCTTTAAGACCATACGCAAAAAGCCAACGGCTCCCGCGATCTGCGGGATCATGAGGGAACAGATCACCATGTTCCAAAGGACCTTCTTTTTCCCGAACTTATAGAATTCAAATCCGTATGCACAAAGCGCGCCGATATAGGTTCCGATCAGCGTGCAACCACCGGCGATCAGTACAGATCTGCCCACGACCTTAAAGAAGGTGTTTCCGCCGCTTGAAAACTCGCCCTTTGCCGCCATATAGTTTTCCGCAAAATTGCCGCCCGGAAGAAATGACAGCCCCTGCAAGATACCGTGGCTGGTCTTCGTCGCATTGATTAAAAGGATACAGATGGGAAACAGGGACAAAGCGCAGAGTATAATGCAGACTGCGTGCCGCAGGCAGGTGACGGCCGTCCGTTTCTTATGCTTCCGTGCATAGGCCAGTTCCATCTTTTTTTGAAACTTAAATGCGGCCCACTCTTCCGATCTTTTCTTTCGGTAGGCGCGAAGCTTTTTCCCTATGTCATAACGCGGAAACGGCCTTTTATAGATCAGGCAAAAAATGCAGGTGTTCAGGTAATGCAAAACCGTTGCGGCCGCGATCGATGCAACGACCACCGAAAACATCAACGCCCCCGCACCTTTGATCATCGAAAATCCACCGATAAAAAGATTATGGATCAGGTACAATTCCAGTGAAATGCTTCCGAGAAAGCGTAAAAACCCGTTGCCGATCCGAAGCTTCATTCCCAATATCAGCAGTAGCAAAACAAAGCACAGCACCATCGGACACTGCACAGACAAACAGCGGAATTTATCGTCATACCCTTTGTCCGCTCCCGTTTCAGACCAATATCCATATGTGGAGAGCATGTACCCGGTCAGCTTACAATACAGACAAAACAGGAATGCGACCGCAACAAGGCAGACACCGTAATAATGCTTCAGGAATTCCGTAAGCCCTTCCTTGTGTTTCGAAAACCAGACCCCGAACGGAAAAAGAAGGGTCGTATTATACCACCATTCTCCCTGAAACCAGTTTTCACCGTGTCCCAACAAAAGCGAACCCGCAACCATGGCAACACAGCACATAAAGAGTGCAAACAGCGCCAGCGAACGGTTCTTGATCAGACGAAACAGGACAAAGAACAGCAGATACAGCAGGATGATCTCGATCATATACCACATCTGCGAATTGATCAGTTTCAGTCCCGTCAGCCATAGGATGATATCCTTCGGTCGACCGATCCCGTCCGTTACGATCTCTGTCAGCACAAAAATAAGGATTGCGGAATAGAATGGGACTAAAACCGTAGGTAATCTCTTTTTCAAAAAGCCCTTCAGATAATCTTCTTTCTTTTGGACGCTCTCATACAAGCCAAAGCCGGAAAAGAAAAAGAACACACCGACAAAGCCCACGCCGAAATTAGCAAGGAAACCGATCAGTCCGGCATCCATCGTTCCCACCTGCTGGGTGAGATGATGAAAGACGACCATCACGGCGCAAAAACCAAGGAGCATCTTGGAGGTGTCCCGGGACAAAAAGTCCTCATTCCACCCGGTTCCCTCATCGGATACGTAGTAGTATTTCCCGGTTTTCCCGTTGTATACCCGCTCCGAAAAACCCATAAAGGTGATGCCGCACAAAAACAGATACACAAAGGGGACGATCAGTACCCACGGCGCAAACGTCAAACTCTTCCATCGCTCCCAGAGGTAATTCCCTTCGGTATCGTTCTTTTTCATTTCACCGTAAGAAAGTTTCTCAAAGCAGGGTACGAATATCTTATCCAGTTCCGCCACTCCCGAACGCAGCTCTGTTTCTTGACTCATATCAAAGTAACAACGCACTTCCAAAACATTGCCGTTATATTCCGTAAAGTAATCCGTCACAACGCCGTAGTCATGATACTCGATATCCTTTCGCTTATAGCAAACCTTATGATACTCCACTCCGCCGATCGTCAGGTCTTCGCCGTTAAGTTCCGAGATCTCATCATATTCCCCCTGACTTTCGGCAATGCGTCGTTCGTAATCCGCACTGCTTCCGAATTCGGATGCCGGCAGTATATAAAACTCCATGAAATAGTGATAATCGTCGGACAATGCCAAAAAGCACAGCTCGAGTTTTTTCATCTCGAATGCGATCTCTCGGCGGGCACTGTCCGGAAAGAAACGTAAATAAGATTTGGGTGTGACAACATTGATGTCACACGCATCGATATGTGTTGCGGTTCCCGCTCTTCCGTTTACGGTATAACCCAATTTGGATTTCTCTTCCCCTTTGCTGCCGACGGTAATATAGATCGCCATCGCCAGAACGAAAAGAATGGAAAGCACCATGCTCCATTTCCACTTTACCAAAGTCTTCATTACAATCCCCCTGCAAAGATCTGTTGTAATCATTATATGAATTATCCCTGTTATTTTCAATCGCTTCGGAATTTTGCAGGAATACCTTGACATCTCATAAAAACCCACCTATACTTTGCAGTGGAAAGAACATATAGGAAATTCTTCGGGGACGGGTGCAATTCCCTACCGGCGGTAAAGTCCGCGAGCGCAAGCTGATTTGGTGAGATTCCAAAACCGACAGTACAGTCTGGATGTGAGAAGATGAAGTTAGATTTTATTTTGGTGCCCCGATACCTTTGTATCGCGGCATTTTTTCATTGAAGAAGTTCCTTGTCCTACCAAGTCCTTCGGGACACAGAAATTGCGGCATCCGCAAAAAAGAAAGGAGCGTTTCACAATGAGCGAAACCACACAAACAAAAACTTTGGAACAAAGAGCAATGGAGATTGAGAGCACACAGACCACGAGTCCGATCCGCATGCTCGCGGGAACCGGTATGTTATCCGCCGTCGCTTTCATTTTGATGTTTCTCGATTTTTCCGTACCGATCATGCCAAGCTTCATTAAGATGGACTTATCGGAGTTACCCGCATTGATCGCAGGCTTTGCTTACGGCCCGATCTCCGGCGTATGCGTCTGCCTCATCAAAAACCTGTTGCATCTTACCATCACTTCCACCGGAGGTGTCGGCGAGCTTTGCAACTTCTTATTGGGTGTCACCTTTGTATTACCCGCCAGCTTCATTTACCGTGCAAAGAAGACAAAGAAAACCGCTCTGATCGGTTCTTTGATCGGAGCGGTCGTCATGGGCATCTTCAGTATTGCGATCAATTACTACCTCACTTACCCGGTATACTACAACTTCATGCCGAAGGAAACGATCCTCGAAGCATATCAGTTGATCCTCCCGGGAATGAAGAGCATCCTTCAGTGCCTTGTCGTATTCAATGCCCCCTTTACCTTTGTGAAAGGACTTTGCAGCGTGATCATCACACTTGTGATCTACAAGCCCTTATCTCCCATCTTAAAGGGACATCATTAAACAACTATTTCTTGTCTTTTTCGAAGCGCATCGTAAGTTGGATGCGCTTCTTTTTTATATCTACATTCATCACTTCGACTTCTACGATATCACCGACGCTGACTACTTCCAAAGGATGTTTGATGTAGCGATCCGTGATCTTGGAAATGTGCACCAATCCGTCCTGATGTACACCAATATCCACAAAGATACCAAAGTCAATGACGTTACGTACCGTGCCTTTTAAGCGCATGCCCGGTTTTAAGTCTTCCAGTTCCATGACATCGCTGCGAAGGATCGGTGCCGGCATATCCTCTCTGGGATCCCTGCTCGGCTTTTCCAATTCGCCCGCGATATCCGAAAGTGTCATCGGTCCGATACCGAGTTCTTCGGCAAGCTCCTTAAACTCCTTGCTGTCCTTTTTGGGAAGTGAGAGCTTCAGCTTTCCGATCTCTCCTGCACCGTGTCCCGTTTTTTGCAGCAGTGCCTTTGCGGCATCGTAGCTCTCCGGATGGACACTGGTCGCATCGAGCGGATTCTTTCCGTCACGGATCCGCAAAAAGCCTGCGCACTGCTCATAGGCTTTCGGTCCGAGCTTCGGAACCTTTAACAATTCTTTTCGTTCTTTGAACGCACCGTTTTCTTCCCGGTATGCCACAATGTTTGCGGCGATCGGTTTGGAAATGCCGGAGATATAGGTAAGAAGCGGCGCCGAAGCGGTATTTAGATCCACACCGACTTTGTTTACGCAGTCCTCCACGACCGCTCCCAAAGCATCCCCTAACTTCTTTTGATTCATATCGTGCTGATACTGACCGACGCCGATGCTCTTCGGATCGATCTTGACCAGTTCCGCCAACGGATCCTGTAAGCGCCTTGCGATGCTCGCGGCACTCCTTTGTCCGACATCAAAGTTCGGAAACTCTTCCGTTGCCAGTTTGGATGCCGAATACACGGAGGCGCCCGCCTCGTTTACGATCACATAGGAAACCGGCAGTTTCTCTTCTTTGATGAAGTCCGCGATGATCTTTTCGCTCTCACGGGAAGCCGTTCCGTTTCCGACCGAGATCAGGTCGATATGATACTTCTTGACCATTGCCAAAAGATCTCTCTTAGCCTCTGCCACTTTATTCTGCGGTGCCGTGGGGTAGATCACCTTGGTCGCAAGGACCTTACCGGTCTTATCCACGACCGCAAGCTTGCATCCCGTACGGAATGCCGGATCCCAGCCAAGCACCGTTTTGTCCGCGATCGGCGGAGCCATCAAAAGCTGTTCCAGATTCTTTCCGAATACATGGATCGCGCCGTCTTCCGCTTTCTGTGTGAGTTCCGAACGGATCTCGCGCTCAATGCTGGGTGCGATCAGACGCTCGTAAGCATCCTTCACCGTAGCCTGAAGGAAGGATGTCGTATTC
>JAILOQ010000086.1 GCA_024690725.1 Lachnospiraceae bacterium | reverse complement strand
ACGGAGACGGCCGGGATGACGATGTTATCGATCTTGGGCTACCTTTTGGAACAGGAAGAAAAATCATAACGGATCAGGTGAGGCGATTCATGGAAGTATATTTGGATAATTCCGCGACCACAAAAGCATACGATGAAGTGGTTGCGCTGATGGAAAAAGTGATGCGCGAAGATTACGGGAATCCTTCGAGCATGCATATGAAAGGCGTGGAAGCGGAACGCTATGTTACCGCGGCGAGAAAGTCGATCGCATCCATCTTGGGTTGTAAGGAAAAGGAAGTGTTCTTTACCGCGGGTGGGACCGAATCGGATAACTGGGCCTTGATCGGTGTGGCCCGTGCCATGATGCGGAGCGGAAAGCATATCATAACAACCCGGATCGAGCATCCTGCTGTTTTGAATACCTGTGCATATTTGGAGTCGGAAGGGTTTGAGGTTACCTATCTGGATACGGACGAAACAGGTACGGTGCGGCTTTCGGAGTTGGAAGAAGCGATCAGAGAGGATACGATCCTGGTTTCCGTGATGTATGTCAACAACGAGGTCGGAAGCATTCAGCCTATCGAAGAGATCGGGAAGATCGTGAAAGAGAAGGGGACGAAGGCCTGTTTTCACGTGGATGCGGTACAGGGATTCGGAAAGTTAAAGCTTACGCCGAAGAAATGGAATGTGGATATGATAAGCGTCAGCGGTCATAAGATCCACGGGCCCAAGGGCGTGGGATTTTTGTATATCGATGAGAAGGTAAAGATCAAGCCGTATATCTTTGGCGGCGGCCAGCAAAACGGCTACCGGTCCGGAACGGAGAATGTGCCGGGGATCGCGGGACTCGGCAAAGCGAGCGAAATGATCTATGCTTCGTTAAAGGAAGACAGTGAAAGACTGTACCGGTTAAAGGAGTTGTTTGCGGAAGGTCTGTTGCGGATCGAAGGTGTGACGGTAAACGGCCCTGCTGTATTTTCCGGGGCACCACATATCGTCAGTGCGAGTTTTGACGGCGTGCGGTCGGAAGTGCTGCTGCACGCACTCGAAGAAAAAGGGATTTATGTGTCCGCCGGAAGTGCCTGCAGCTCCCACAAACGAAAGATGAGCGACACCCTGCAGGCGATGGGCTTTGATGAGGCGAAGGCAGAGACCACCGTGCGTTTCAGCATGAGCGTCTTTACAACGGAAGAGGAAATCGCGTATACTGTACAGTGTCTTTCGGAATTGTTGCCGATGTTACGGAGATTTCGCAGGAAATAAGGAAAAGGACGATCGGCAAATACCGGAAAAAGAAACGGAGATAATATCATGTTTACAGCATTTTTGATCAAATATGCGGAGATCGGAGTAAAAGGAAAGAACCGGCATCTCTTTGAAGAGGCACTGGTGCGTCAGATCGAATTTGCCCTGGATAAGGTGGGCGGACAGTTTGTGACGAGACGGACCCAGGGAAGGATCTATATCGATGTGATCTCCGAGCAGGACCACCCTCCGAAAGCGGATGAAAAGCATCCGTTGAAGGTCTTCGGCGTAGCGGAGCGGGATTTTGATTTTGATGAGACGGTGGCGGGCCTTCAGAAGGTCTTCGGTATTTCCGGCATCTGCCCCGTTGTCTATGTGGAAGATAAAGGATTTGAGGAACTTGGCAAGGACGTTGTTAAGTTCATGGATGAGGTTTATCCGGATAAGCATAAGACATTTAAGGTCTGCGCGCGTCGTGCGCGGAAGAACTATCCGAAGGATACGATGGAGTTAAATGCGGATCTCGGCGAGGTTCTTTTGAACGCCTTTCCCGATCTTTCCGTAGATGTGCATCATCCGGAGATCGAGTTGAATGTGGAGATCCGGGAAAAGATCTATATTTATTCACAGATCATCCCCGGCCCCGGCGGAATGCCGGTCGGAACGGGCGGGAAAGCCATGCTTCTTTTGTCCGGCGGTATCGATTCTCCGGTCGCAGGCTATATGATCAGCAAGCGCGGCGTATCGCTCGAGGCGGTTTATTTCCACGCGCCTCCGTATACCAGCGAGCGTGCAAAGCAGAAGGTTGTGGACCTTGCGGAATATGTTGCGGATTACGCGGGGCCGTTAAAGCTGCATGTTGTAAACTTTACGGATATCCAGTTATATATCTACGAAAAATGCCCGCATGACGAGCTGACGATCATCATGCGCCGTTATATGATGCGGATCGCAGAGGCGATCGCACTCGAAACGGGGTGTCTCGGTCTTGTGACCGGTGAGAGCATCGGACAGGTGGCCAGCCAGACGATGCAGGCCCTGATGTCCACCAATGAAGTCTGCACCCTTCCGGTGTACCGTCCGCTGATCGCATTCGACAAGCAGGATATCGTGGATATTTCCGAAAAGATCGACACCTACGAGACATCGATCCAGCCGTATGAGGACTGCTGCACGATCTTCGTGGCAAAGCATCCCGTGACCAAACCGAACCAAAAGGTGATCCGTATTCACGAACAGGTCCTGGAGGATAAGATCGACGAATTGGTAAAGACTGCGCTTGAAACGCAGGAAGTGATCGAGGTGAAAGGGCGGAAGTGACCGTTCTTTTTCCGGGAAGAAAAGAGCATGAAAAAAGGCCAGCCGATAAACGGTTGGCCATAATTGTTTTTTTGACAAATGTCACTCCTAAGAGTGACAGGTTTGAAACAGCCTCGCTGTCTCCAATTAGATTATGTAAGGCTTTAATACTGCCATTACATCATCGATGTTCTCCTCAGCGTGGATGTTTAAGTCGATCGGCTTAGACAGATCCAAACTAAAGATACCCATGATAGATTTAGCATCGATTACATATCTACCGGATACTAAGTCGAAGTCATAATCAAACTTTGTAATATCATTTACGAATGATTTTACCTTGTCAATAGAGTTTAATGAAATCTGTACTGTTTTCATCTTGAGTTCCTCCTTTTCTTTTTCCAACTTCTCCTTTATACTAAATGCTGGACTTGGAAAAGTCAATGAACAAAGTGCCGAAAAAAAGAGGTAGATTTCGTGTTTTCTGTTGCATTTCACAATTTAGGGTGCAAGGTAAATTCATATGAATTGGACGTTGTGCAACAAAACTTCATAAATAAGGGGTATACAGTTGTACCTTTTGATCAATTTGCGGACATTTACGTGGTGAATACCTGTTCCGTAACAAATATTGCGGATCGCAAGAGCCGGCAGATGCTCCACCGGGCCAAAGAACGAAATCCCAAGGCAGTGGTGGTGGCACTGGGATGCTACGTGGAAGCGAGTCCGGCGGTGGATCAAACGGACGATGCCGTAGACCTTGCCATCGGGAATCATGAGAAGCGAAATACGGTAGAGCTCGTGGAGGATTTCATGAAGACCGGGCGAAGACCCGCACAGATCCCGGCGCTGGAAGCGAAGGAATATGAGGATATGTTCCTGGAACGGGCCATGGAACACACCAGAGCTTACATCAAGATCCAGGACGGCTGCGATCAGTATTGTACGTACTGCATCATTCCGTTTACCAGGGGACATGTAAGGAGCCGGAGTGTGCCGGAGATCTGCAAAGAGGTACGCGGGCTTGTCGCAAAAGGCTATAAGGAGATCGTTCTTACGGGGATCCACATCAGTTCTTACGGTATTGATTTTGAAGGATCCGACCCGGAAAAAGAAATGTCGCTTCCGAAGGAAAAGGTGCGCTACGGCAGGGGGTATTCTTTGTTTCTTTCCCTGATCGAGCAGGTACATAAGATCGAAGGCGTGGAACGGATCCGGCTGGGTTCTTTGGAGCCGCAGATCGTGACGGAAGAGTTTGCGAAGACGCTTGCTTCGCTTCCGAAGGTGTGCCCGCATTTTCATCTGTCGCTGCAAAGCGGATGCGATGCGACGTTAAAGCGGATGAACCGCCGGTATACGACGGAGGATTTTTTGGTGGGTGTCGACCGACTCAGAAAGTATTATGATGCACCGGCCATTACCACGGATGTGATCGTGGGCTTTCCGGGGGAGACGGAAGAAGAATTTTCCGAGACAAAGGCGTTTTTGCGCAGGATCCGTTTCTTTGAGATGCATATCTTTCCGTTTTCTTTGCGTAAGGGAACCTATGCCGAGAAGCTGGACGGGCACTTGAACAATGCCGTAAAAAAAGCGCGTTCCGCAGAACTATTGCAGATGGAGGCAGAGGATTCCCTGGCGTATCGGCAACAGTTTTTGGGTGCGGCGCAGACGGTTTTGTTTGAAGAGATCAAGGAGATCGACGGAAGATCCTATATGATCGGGCATACCGAACGCTACGTAAAAGCGGCGCTTCCCGTTGCGGAGGATGTAAAAAAAGCAGAGGAACATTACAAGGGGAGAAGCGTAAAAGGCGTATTTACGCGGATGCTGACGGATGAGATCTGTTTGATGGAAGAAACGGCGGAAAAGGGCTAAATCTTGTGGAATAGTTGTTTTTTTCATCAAGATAAGGTAAAATAATCATATCTATGTTATCTTGAATTTTTGTTTTATGAGGAAGTGAAATTATGGCAGATATGGGAGCAACACAATTTTTTAAGGTGAGTGAGCCGGATAACGGTGTTAAGATTGTACTCTCTACCGTATATGAGGCGTTGACGGAAAAGGGTTACGATCCGGTCAGCCAGATCGTGGGGTATATCATGTCCGGAGATCCTACTTATATTACCAGCCACAAGAGTGCGCGCAGCCTGATCATGAAGGTGGAACGCGATGAGCTTGTGGAGGAAATGCTAAAGGAATACATTAAGTCAAATCGTTGGGACGCATAATGGCAAGGATCATGGGACTCGATTACGGCTCCAAGACCGTGGGTGTGGCAGTATCCGACAGTCTGCTCATCACCGCACAGAGTCTGGAGACCATCGAACGAAAATCTGAAAATAAACTGCGGCAGACCATGGCCAGGATCGAGGCACTGATCGAAGAATACGAAGTGACCTCCGTCGTTTTGGGTTTTCCGAAGAATATGAATAATACAGAGGGAGAGCGTGTCGAGAGAACGAAAGAATTCGGCGATATGCTTTTTCGCAGAACAGGGATGGAACCGATCTATTGGGACGAACGTCTGTCGACCGTTGCAGCCGAACAGGTGCTGATGGAAAGCGGCGTGCGCAGGGAGAATCGGAAACAATATGTGGATGCGATTGCCGCATCTTTTATTCTGCAGGGGTATCTGGACTACCTGCAGCATCAAAAAAACCGGGAGGAATAGCCGTATGGAAAAAGTCAGTTTTGTGTTGGACAATAACGAAACGGTAGAGTTTTATGTGCTGGAACAGACGAGACTTGGCGGAAAAGATTACCTTCTGGTAACGGAAGAGGAAGAAGGCGATGCAGATGCCTTGATCCTCCGAGATATGTCTGTGGACGGTGAATCGGAAGCAGTTTACGAGATTGTCACGGATGATCGGGAATTATCTGCCGTAGCCGCAATGTTTGAGGATATGATGGATGACGTGGCGCTGTTGTCGGAAGGTGACGAATAGCGGTCCATCTATCAAAGTTACGGAGGAAAGATGAAATTTAATACGGAAAATGACGTTCATTCCAAGCTCAGGATCATTCCGCTCGGCGGATTGGAGCAGATTGGAATGAATATTACTGCCTTTGAATATGAGGACAGTATTGTTGTTGTAGATTGCGGGTTATCATTTCCCGAGGATGACATGCTGGGGATCGATCTGGTGATCCCGGATGTGACGTATCTGAAGGAGAATCTCGACAAGGTCAAAGGATTTATGATCACACATGGGCATGAGGACCACATCGGTGCACTGCCTTATGTGTTAAAAGACGTGCCCGTTCCGATGTATGCGACAAAGCTTACCATGGGCATTATTGAAAAGAAGCTTGCCGAACACGGCATGGAACATATTGTAAAGAAGAAAGTGGTGCAGTTCGGACAGACGATCAATTTCGGCAATATCCGCGTGGAATTCATCCGCACCAATCACAGCATTGCCGATGCCGCGGCACTGGCGATCTATACGCCTGCGGGCACGGTCGTGCATACCGGAGATTTTAAGGTGGATTACACACCGGTCTACGGCGATGCGATCGATCTGCAGCGCCTGGCGGAGATTGGAAAGAAGGGCGTCTTGGCCATGATGTGCGACAGCACGAATGCGGAGCGACCCGGATTTACCGCATCGGAAAAGACGGTGGGTGCTGCGCTCGACGGGATCTTCCAGGACAACGGTGGGCGTCGCCTGATCGTTGCGACCTTTGCATCGAACGTCGATCGTGTGCAGCAGGTGATCAATACGGCGCACCGTTACGGCAGAAAAGTTGCCGTGGAAGGCCGCAGCATGGTCAGCATCATCGATACGGCACAGACCTTGGGATATCTGGATATCCCCGAGAATACGCTGGTGGATATCGATGAGATCAGGAATTATCCGGATGACCGTGCGGTGCTGATCACGACCGGAAGTCAGGGCGAGAGTATGGCGGCCCTCAGCCGTATGGCGAGTGGCGTGCATCGAAAGATCAGTATCACACCGAACGATACGATCGTATTTTCGTCCAAGGCAATTCCCGGAAACGAAAAAGCGGTATCAAAGGTCATGAATGAACTGTATGCCAAGGGAGCACAGGTGATCTTCCAGGATGCACATGTATCCGGACATGCCTGCCAGGAAGAGATCAAGCTTCTCTATACCCTGGTGCAGCCGAAGTACTGTATTCCGGTACACGGCGAGTATCGTCATCTCGTGGCACAATCAAATTTGTTAAAGCAGCTCGGTTATAAGAGTGAAGATATCATGATCCTGACTTCCGGTGAGATTTTGGAGTTGGATGAAGACGGTATGGAGGTTGTCGGCACGGTACCTGCGGGTGCGGTTTATGTGGACGGTCTCGGTGTCGGGGATGTCGGAAACATCGTACTTCGCGACAGACAGCAGTTGGCCGGTGACGGTATCCTGATCGTAGTGATGGCGCTCGAGTCTTCGAGCAACCTTCTTTTATCAGGTCCCGATATCGTCTCTCGCGGGTTTGTCTATGTCAGAGAGGCGGATGAGCTGATCGACGATGTGCGAAGTAAGGTGCTCGATATCATGGATTCCATGCCGGAAAAGAGCCGGAACGACTGGAACAAGCTGCGCAATACCATAAGAGACAATCTCGGCGACTATGTCTGGAAGAAGACAAAACGGAAACCGATGATCCTGCCGATCATTATGGAAATATAGGAGACTGGGATGGACGATTTCAAAAGAACAACCGATGAGTATCTGGCAGCACTCCGAAATACGGATGCATGCAGGGCCTATTTCTCTGCCAAAGAAGATCTGATGGCGAACCCCACCTTGAAAAAACAAGTGGACGAGTATCGCAGAAAGAACTTCGAGATGCAACAAAACATGGACTCGGATGCGTTGTTTGATGCGATTGACAGTTTTGAAAAAGAATATGAGTCATTTCGTCAGAATCCGCTGGTTGCAAGGTTTTTGGCCGCGGAATTGGCGTATTGCCGTCTGTATCAACAGGCGACGGATATGATATCCGCTTCGTTTGCGGAAGATTTTGATATGCGGGAAGAGTAACTTTCCGTTTGTGAGGAGTTTGTTATGAGTGCCAAAAAGGTGGTAGGAGCGATTCTTTCCATGATCGTAAGACTTGCGATCGCGATCGCTGTTTTGTATTTTATCTATCAGGCCGTGATCGCGGCATATAATTTCGGATACCGCGTGTTTGCGGATATTCCGGCTGCGCTTTCTCCGGGACGTGACATCGAGATCACGTTGACGGAATCCATGTCGGAAAAGGAAATGGCCAAGGAATTCGAGCGCGTCGGTCTGGTGGAGGATTGGAAACTGTTCTGGGTACAGATCATGTTTTCCGAGTATAAAGATGACGTGGAACCCGGAATCTATACCCTGAACAATTCGATGACTTCGGAGGAACTGATGGCGGCGATCGCGCCGAGCAGTTCTGCGAGTGAGGAGGACGAAGAGTAAGCTTATGATAACCGACGAGCGGTATACTGCTTATATTAATTCTTTGGATACGGACAAAGCGGATCATTTGGAGGCGCTTGAGAGTTATGCGCATGAAAATGATGTGCCCGTGATCCGGAGAGAAGTACAGAGCCTGATTCGGACCTTGATCATAATGAAAAAACCGATGCGGATTTTGGAGATCGGAGCCGCCATCGGTTTTTCTGCGTTATGTATGAAGGAAGTAATGCCGGAAGGGGCGACGATCACAACGATCGAAAATTATGACAAGAGGATTACGTTAGCAAAGGCTAACTTTGAGAAATACGACAAGGATCACGCGATCACACTCTTGGAAGGCGATGCCAATGAGATCCTGCCGACACTGACGGGAACATATGACTTCATCTTTATGGATGCAGCAAAGGGACAGTATCTGCATTTCCTGCCGGAAGCCAAAAGACTGCTTTCCGTAAACGGTGTTCTTTTATCGGATAATGTCCTGCAGGACGGGGATGTGATAGAATCCCGTTACGCCATTGAGAAACGGGATCGGACGATCCATAAGAGGATGCGGGAATACCTGTATGAACTGAAACACGATCCGGAACTGGAAACCGCGATCTTGACGGTGGGAGACGGCATGGCGCTTACCACAAAGAAAGGATAGAAATGGAAACGACAACAAAGAAACCGGAACTTTTGATCCCGGCCAGCAGCCTGGAAGTATTGAAGACGGCGGTGATTTTCGGGGCCGATGCGGTATATATCGGCGGCGAGGCATTTTCGCTGCGCGCAAAGGCGAAGAACTTTTCCAAAGAGGATATGATCGAAGGGATCGCATTCGCTCATGCGCATAACGTGAAGGTGCATGTAACGGCGAATATCCTGGCGCACAATTATGATCTGGAAGAAGCGGCCGCATATTTTAAGGAACTGGGAGAGATCGGACCGGATGCTTTGATCATTGCGGATCCGGGAATGGTGATGCTGGCAAAAGAAAACTGTCCGGGGATCGATATCCATATTTCCACACAGGCAAATAATACGAACTGGCTGACCTTCCGTTTCTGGTATGAGCAGGGAGTGCGCAGAGTGGTCTGCGCGCGAGAGCTTTCCTTAAAGGAGATCAAAGAGATCAGAGAGCATATCCCGGAGGATATGGAGATTGAGGCGTTCATTCACGGGGCCATGTGTATTTCTTATTCGGGCCGTTGTCTGCTCAGCAGCTTCCTTGCGGGGAGGGATGCCAATCGCGGCGAGTGTACACATCCCTGCCGTTGGAAATATTCGATCGTGGAAGAGACGAGACCGGGCGAGTACCATCCGGTATATGAGAATGAGCGCGGCACTTACATCTTTAATTCCAAGGACCTTTGCATGATCGAGCATATCGATGACCTGATCGATGCGGGGGTAAACAGCTTTAAGATCGAAGGCAGGATGAAAACGGCGCTTTATGTGGCGACTGTGGCACGCACGTATCGTAAGGCGATCGATGCGGCACTTTCCGGTCCCGAGGCATATGCGGATATTTTGCCCTGGTGCAAAGAAGAGATCAGCAAGTGCACCTACCGTTTGTTTACGACGGGATTTTATTACGGGAAGCCGGATGAGAATACGCAGATCTATGACAACAATACCTATGTAAATGAATATATCTATCTGGGGATCGTGGAGGAGACGGATGCCGTCGGCGCCAAGATCCATCAGAGGAACAAATTTTCCGTGGGCGATACGATAGAGATCATGAAGCCGAACGGAGACAATGTCCGTACGAAAGTATTGAAACTCATCACGGAGAACGGGGAAGAAGCGGAGAGCGCACCGCATCCCAAACAGGCACTTACCGTGGTGTTGTCAGAGCCCGCAGAACGGTATGATCTCTTGCGTTGTAAGGCTTGACCGCTTGGGGGCGCTATTGTAAAATAAGTTCGTTCGCTACGGAAACGGAATACGGCGAATGGGAAAAGATCAAAATTTGACGATGAAAGAAAGTCAGCATATATTTGTCAGACAACAGGAGAAACAACATGTACGATAAGGTGAATGTGGAAGGGGTATTTGCGAAAAACGTCTTTACCCTGAGCAAGATGAAAGAACGGTTGCCCAAGGATGCATACAAAGAAGTGGTGCATGTCATGAACGAGGGCGGCGAGATCTCCAAGCAGACCGCGAATGTCGTGGCCAATGCCATGAAGGAGTGGGCAGAGGAGAACGGTGTTACGCATTACACGCACTGGTTCCAACCGCTTACGGGTATTACTGCAGAAAAGCATGACGCCTTTGTGTCTCATCCGGATGAAGACGGTAAGATGATCACGGAGTTTTCCGGTAAGGAATTGATCAAGGGTGAGCCGGATGCATCTTCCTTCCCTTCGGGCGGTTTGCGTGCGACCTTCGAGGCGCGTGGCTATACTGCATGGGATATCACATCTCCCGCGTTTATCAAGGAAGCTTCCACGGGACCGATCCTTTGTATTCCCACAGCGTTTTGCTCCTATACGGGCGAGGCATTGGATAAGAAGACACCGTTGCTGCGCTCCATGGAGGCACTCAGTACACAGGCAGTACGTATCGAGCATTTATTCGGAAATACCGCGGCTACCAAGGTAACACCTTCGGTCGGACCGGAGCAGGAGTATTTTCTGGTGGATGCGGATTTATATAAGAAGAGAAGCGATCTGGTCTATGCCGGTCGTACACTTTTCGGCGCTCCCGCACCCAAGGGGCAGGAGATGGAGGATCATTACTTCGGCGTAATTCGTGAGCGCGTCGGTGCGTTCATGAAGGATTTGAACGAAGAACTTTGGAAGCTCGGTGTTACGGCAAAGACACAGCATAATGAAGTGGCTCCCGCGCAGCATGAGCTGGCACCGATCTATGAGACGGCCAATGTGGCGGTCGATCACAACCAGCTTGTCATGGAGACGATGAAGCGCGTGGCGACCAATCATAATATGCGTTGCCTTCTGCATGAGAAGCCGTATGCGGGTGTGAACGGTTCCGGTAAGCACAACAACTGGTCCATCACGACCGATACCGGAAAGAATATGCTTGAGCCCGGCGATACGCCGAATGAAAATATTGAATTTTTGCTTGTTCTGGCCTGCATTATGAAGGCAGTTGACGAGCATGCGGATCTGCTTCGTCAGTCTGCTTCGGATGTCGGAAACGATCACAGACTCGGTGCGGATGAAGCGCCTCCGGCGATCATCTCCATTTTCCTTGGCGATCAACTGGATGACGTGGTCCGTCAGTTGGTAGAGACGGGCGCCGCTAAGAAATTAAAGACAAGCGATAAGTTAAAGACCGGTGTTTCGACCTTGCCGGATCTGGAAAAGGATGCGACGGATCGAAACCGTACCTCACCGTTTGCATTCACCGGAAATAAGTTTGAGTTCCGTATGGTCGGCAGTGCGGATTCCATTGCGGCCGCCAATACGACGTTGAATGCGATCGTGGCAGAGGCATTCTGCGAAGCTGCGGACACTCTGGAGAAGGCGAAGGATTTTGATATCGCCGTACATGACCTGATCAAAGAATATATGACGGATCATCAACGCATCATCTTTAACGGTGACGGGTATGCGGATGCGTGGGTGAAGGAAGCGGAGCAGCGCGGACTTCCGAACATCAAATCTACGATCGAAGCGGCAAGTGCCCTTACCAGTAAGAAGGCCATCAAGCTGTTCGACCGTTTCGGGATTTATACGGAGACTGAATTACAGTCGCGTGAAGAGATCACATATGAGATCTATGCAAAGACCATCAACATCGAAGCGCTGACCATGATCGATATGGCCGGAAAGCAGATCATTCCTGCCGTAGTGCGGTATTCCAAGACGCTGGCAGATACCATTATTGCCGTAAAGGAAGCCGGCGGTGACGTCTACACCCAGTCGGTCCTCTTAAAGGATGTGTCAAAGAATCTGACGATGATGCAGAAGGCGCTGGATAAATTGAAGAAGGATGAGGCAAAGGCTTCCGCGATGACGGATGCGAAGAAGCAGGCGTTCTTTTACAAGGACACGATCAAGGCGGATATGGACGCACTTCGTGCTCCTGCCGATGCGCTTGAGATGATCGTGGATAAGAAGATCTGGCCGATCCCGACATACGGTGAGTTGATGTTTGAAGTATAAGAAATTTTGCGGGTTCTTTCTCCGGTGAGGGGAAAGAACCTGTGATACAGAAAAAAAGTACTTGCATTTTCCGTACGCTTTGTGTATAGTATTACTTGCTGATGGGCTATCGCCAAACGGTAAGGCAACGGACTCTGACTCCGTCATTTCAAGGTTCGAATCCTTGTAGCCCAGCTAATAAGACCTCAATGATCATAGTCATTGAGGTCATTTTTTGTGCGTAAATACGCGGGTCTACGGCATTTTCATCTTTTCTTTCAACTCATTTTTTTGAAAATAGACATATAATAAGCGGCTTCACCGATTCTGCCGAATTTGCTGAGATCAAAGAGACGTTCGGAATGTAATATCCGGTATTCTGATCTTCACAATACATAAACGTAAACAAACATAGCCCCCGCCGGCCGAAAA
>JAILOQ010000067.1 GCA_024690725.1 Lachnospiraceae bacterium | reverse complement strand
TTTCAGTTCCATATACAGCCGTGCGACGGGAAGGCCTACGACATTATTGTAGTCGCCTGCAATGCCGGAAACATATTTTCCGAAAGATGTTTGGATACCGTAGCCACCGGCTTTGTCAAAGGGTTCGCCGGTAGCGATGTAAGAGAGGATCTCGGCATCACTCATCGGTGCCACATGGACATCGGTGCATTCGCAAAAAGTCTTTTGCTTAAGGCCGTCATCGTCCCACAAAAGTGTGACGCCCGTATAGACCTGGTGGGTATCGCCCTGCAGGTTGCGGAGCATGATAAGAGCCGCATCGGCATCCGCCGGCTTTCCCAAAAGCTGTCCCTTATGTGCCACGATGGTATCGGCCCCGATCATTAGGAAATGCGAGGGCTGTTCTTTGCGATACACATCCATTGCCTTGTGAAGCGATAGGTCGCACACGTAGGATGCCGGTTCCGAAAATGCCGTCACTTCGTCATCTTCGGAAGGGATTGTGATAAATGTCAGCCCCATGGAAGTAAGCAGTTCTTTTCTCCGCGGGGATTGTGATGCAAGTATGATGGTTCTATCTTCAATCTTCATAGCGTTCTCCGAGTAGTTTTCTGTCCCTATTATACCACGGAGAGCGCAATCTGTTTCTAGACAAATGAAACGAATGGTTATATGATGGTAGTGCAAAAAAAGAATACACAGGCAATGTATACGATTTAGGAGGACAATTTGATGAAAGTAGGTATTTACGGTTACGGCAACCTCGGACGAGGAATTGAGAGCGGTATCCGCCAGCAGCCCGATATGGAGCTTGCGGCAGTATTTACCAGACGCGATCCGCAGACGGTAAAGCTGCAGACCGAAGGCGTGCCGGTTGTTTCTGCTGCTGATGTGGCAGACTGGAAGGATAAACTCGATGTTATGATCCTTTGCGGCGGTTCCGCAACAGACCTTCCCAAGCAGACACCGGAGCTTGCAAAGTACTTTAACGTGATCGACAGTTTTGATACACACGCGCGTATCCCTGAGCATTTTGCGGATGTGGATGCGGTATCCAAGGCAGCAGGAAAAGTCGGCATCATCTCCGTTGGCTGGGATCCCGGTCTGTTTTCTTTAAACAGAGTGTTATCGGATTCCGTTTTGGTTGATGGTAAGGACTATACCTTCTGGGGCCGCGGTGTAAGTCAGGGACACTCCGATGCCATCCGTCGGATCGAAGGCGTAAAGGATGCAAGACAGTACACCGTTCCCGTTCCCGCAGCGCTTGATGCTGTAAGAAGCGGCAAGAATCCCGAACTTACCACACGCGAGAAGCACACCAGAGAGTGCTATGTGGTACTTGAGGAGGGCGCAGATGCAGCCAAGGTAGAAGAGCAGATCAAGACCATGCCCAACTACTTCGCAGACTATGACACGACCGTTCACTTCATCAGCGAAGAGGAATTGAAAAAGAACCACAGCGGGCTTCCCCACGGCGGTTCCGTGATCCATACAGGTAAGAGTGGATTGAATCTCGACCACAATCACGTGATTGAGTTTAAGTTGAACCTTGACTCCAATCCGGAATTCACCTCTTTGGTATTATTGTGCTACGCACGTGCCGCAGTTCGCTTGAACAGTGAGGGCGTCAGCGGTTGTAAGACCGTTTTGGATATCCCTCCGGCATACCTTTCCGCGAAGTCCGGTGAAGACCTTCGCGCACACCTTCTGTAAAAAGAACAGTGACAAAAATACAAGCCTCGATTCATGGAGTCGGGGCTTGTTTTATGTTCGATGTTATTTATTTAATTCTCTGTTTTTCTGTTGCAGCAAGCATTTCCTGATACATTGGGAATATCATATTCGTTAACAGATTACAATATAGAAAGGGAATGGCTCATAAATGATCCATGCCCATGCTGTCAGTATCTGACTCGGATGTGGGATGATTTTTGGCATCGATCATACTGCGAACGGTGAGTAGGAGGATGCGCGTCTTATCACAATCCGGGCCGTTCTTGGCGCTGTCATGTGCCACGTTGTAGCGGCGAAGTTCCCGAACGTAATAGTCTGTCAGATGCTCACCGCAAA
>JAILOQ010000057.1 GCA_024690725.1 Lachnospiraceae bacterium | reverse complement strand
AAGAAAAAAGCAAACGCATAAACAAAGATCATATGATCATAAGCCCCTGCCGTAAGCGGGGGCTTATGACTATTTATTGACAGGAGGACGGCATGGAATATGTGATTCAGATCGTATTGTTGATCGTTGGATTTGTAATGCTCGTAAAGGGTGCTGATTGGTTTGTGGACGGTGTGGCAGGAATTGCCGAGAAGTTCGGGATCCCGCAGATCGTGATCGGCCTCACCATTGTAGCGATGGGAACGAGTGCGCCGGAAGCGGCAGTATCCATTACATCAGCATTAAAAAATACGGCGGAAAACTCCACGGTCGGCATTGCTATCGGAAATGTAGTCGGAAGCAATATCCTAAACGTTTTGATCATCCTGGGTATTACTGCGGTGATCACAAATGTTGCCGTGCAAAAGAACACGATCCGTTATGAGATTCCGTTTACGATCCTCGTCACGATCCTGTTTGGAGTATTCGGTTTTACGGGTGCAAAGATCGACCGCCCGGAAGGTATCGTATTCTGGGTATTGTTTGTTCTCTATATATCCTATACCCTCGTTGTGGCATTGCGCGGAAAGAAGGCGGCTACGGCGACCGTGGCTGCGGACGACGGCACGGAAGCACTTGGCGCAGAAGCGACTAATGCGGACGACGGCATAGAAGCAGACGGTGCGGATGAAAAGAAGAAAAAGCCCGTATGGCTCCTTTTGATCCTTTCTGTGATCGGTGCCGTATTGGTCGTAAAGGGTGCAGATGTCAGCGTTGATGCGGCGACGGCTCTTGCGAAGCTCTTCGGCCTTTCCGATCGCTTCATCGGTCTTACGATCGTGGCTCTGGGAACGAGCCTGCCGGAGCTTGTGACGAGCGCAACGGCGGCCTTAAAGGGCAAGGCGGATATTGCCATCGGAAACATTGTCGGCAGTAATATCTTCAATATTTTGTTCGTTATCGGAACGACGGCGCTTATCGTGAATGTTCCGTTTGCAGCGAATTTCCTCATCGATACGGCAGTGGCGCTCGCTTCGATGTTCATCCTTTGGTTCGGCGTGCTTAAGACGAAGGAATTGAAACGTCCGGTCGGCATTTTGATGCTGCTGGCTTATGCCGGATATTTTGTATATTTAATTCAGTGAGAGAATCCTCGCTTCTTTCAGTGGGCGAGGCTTGAATACAGTAGGAGCATATATGGTAAAAGAAGAATGGCGCGTGCGCACGATCGCGGGAGACTTTCAGGCGATTGCGCACAAGTTTGGGATCGATCCCGTAACGGCAAGGGTGTTGGTCAACCGCGGTCTCAAAGAGGACGCGGATTTTGAACGGTTTTTGCACGGAACGAGAGCAGATCTCTACGCTCCCTTTCTCCTAAAGGACATGGAGAAAGCGGTCATGCTGCTTTTGCAGTATCTGAAAACGGAAGAACATGTAAGGATCATAGGAGATTACGATATTGACGGCGTAACCTCCTCCTTTATTTTACGGCAGGGATTTTTGACATACACGGAGCGGGTAAAGAGCAAAACGAAGATTTCGGTTGCCATTCCGCATCGCATGCGGGACGGGTATGGCTTAAACGAGCGCCTTGTCAGAGAAGCGCACGAGGACGGTGTCAATGTCATCGTGACCTGTGACAACGGCATTGCGGCCAAGGCGCAGATCGAACTGGCGGCATCGCTCGGGATCCGCGTGATCGTAACGGACCACCATGAGGTGCCGTACGAGACGGATGCAAACGGCGAAAAGCACTATATCCTGCCTGCGGCGGCAGAGGCGATCGTGGATCCGAAGCAGGAGGATTGCACCTATCCGTTTCCGGAGATCTGCGGTGCCATGGTGGCATACAAACTCATTTTGGGTCTGATGGAAAAGGCGGGGATATCGATGCCGTCCGATCTTGCAGACGATCTGTTTGCGTTTGCCGCGATCGGTACCGTCGGCGATGTCATGCCGCTCGCCGGTGAAAACTATCTGGCCGTAAAGTACGGCCTGCGTGCCGTGGAGCACTGTCATAATGTGGGGCTTCGCGCGCTCATCCGGGCGTGTGAGCTGGAAGGAAAGCATATTACGGCCTATCATGTCGGGTTTATACTCGGCCCTTGCTTTAATGCGGCGGGACGTTTGCAGTCCGCGGAGGATGTGTTGGAACTTCTTGTGGCGGAATCCGAAACCGAGGCGGCGATCAAAGCGGAGAAGCTGCGCGCCCTGAACGAATCGCGAAAGTTGATGACCGAAGAAGGCGTGGAGCAGGCCATCTCCATGATCGAAGGGGAAGGAGACGACATTCCGGCTGTGCTTGTCGTTTTTTTACCCGGTGTGCATGAGTCGCTTGCCGGCATCATCGCGGGTCGCCTCAGAGAGCGGTACTATCGCCCGGTCTACGTCGTTACGGAAGGCGGGGACGGTCTGAAGGGAAGCGGCAGAAGCATTGACGAGTATCACATGTTCGAGGAGATGAACCGGGTCAAAGAACATTTTAAGAAATTCGGCGGACATAAGCTGGCCGCGGGGTTTACTTTGGCTGACAACGATGTGGACGGATTTCGGCGCGATCTGAACGCGGCTTGTTCGTTGGATCCCGAAAACCTGACCAGAAAGATCTATATCGATGTGCCGATGCCGATCGATTATGCCTCCATGCGGTTGGCGGAGCAGCTTCGCGCGCTCGAGCCGTTCGGAACTGGGAATCCGGCGCCGCTGTTTGCGCATAGGAATGCAATCGTTTCGGAAGGGAGAAAGGTCGGAAGGAGCGGGAATGCGTATAAGATGACCGTAAAGAGCGATGCGGGTGCAAGTCTCGATGCGATCTACTTTGGCGATGTTGATGCACTTTTGGAGCTTCTCTCCCAAAAGGGCAACAGATGTGATATGATTTATACATTAGAGGTAAACGAATTTCGACAGGAACGGACCTTGCAGGCCGTGGTCAAATACGTAAAGTAGCAAAGCGGAAGTGGCAAAACACTTCACACAGGAAGACTGAGTGGGGAAAAAGATGATCTTAACCGTAAGTTTAAATCCTGCCATTGACAGGACGTATCACGCACAGACTTTGATGATGGGGCAGGTGAACCGCCTGCTTTCCCGGGTGGATATTCCGGGCGGAAAAGCGATCAATGTGACCAAGGTCTTGAAGCAGTTTGGCGCAAATGTGCGTGCGAGCGGATTTTTGGGCGGATATCCCGGAGAGTTTATCGAATGCGCGCTGGATGAGATGGGCGTGGAAACCGACTTTTTGCATATCCGCAACGAGACGAGAGTCAACATGAATATTGTCGGGGAAGACGGCTATGTGACCGAGCTTTTGGAGCCCGGACCGAAGATCGCACCCTTTGAACGCGATCAGTTTGTGGCGGGCTTTTCCGGGCTGGCGAAGCAGGCGGAATATATCTGTATGTCCGGAAGTCTGACCGAAGGGCTGCCGGAAGATTACTATGCGCAGCTGATCGAGATCTCGAACAAGTGCGGGTCAAAGGTGTTTTTGGATACGAGCGGCGAACCCTTGAAAAAGGGGATCGAAGCAAAGCCTTATCTGATCAAACCCAACAGACGGGAATTAGAGTACATCGTCGGTCACAGACTTCGGACGGAGAGTGAACTGATCACGGCATCGTACGAATTTATCAAGCAGGGCGTGGAACGCGTTGTGGTATCGATGGGCGATAAGGGCCTTTTGCAGATCACGAAGAACAAGGTGATCAAGGCGGTTCCGCCGAGAGTGCAGGCGGTCAATACCGTCGGCTGCGGAGACTGTGTCGTTGCGGCCCTCGTACTTTCCCTAAAGCAGGACTTTGCGGACGAAGATGCCATGCGGTTTGCCGCAGGACTTTCCGCAGCGAACGCGACTACGCTCGAAAGCGGCGTGATCCCGGAGGATAAGCTCGACGAGATCTGCGCAAAGGTTGCACTTGTCAGTATGTAAGACCGAGTTTTCATTTATTTTAGAATTTTAATTTTTGTTTTAGAAACCGAACACAATTTAGACACATTTATGTGTTAACTTGTAATCAAGATAGTTGAACCACAACTCACTATCTCCCCCCTCATAAGAATTCAAACAGGAAAGACCCGATGTTCGCATCGGGTTTTTTCTGTGTTTGATGCACTCTTGATGCATCTTTATGGTATAATATATCTTGTGATTTTGTATATGCTTGTTTTTACGGGGTATACGGGAAAATGAGGGTGAAGAATGAAAACCTTAGGTGAATTGGCACAGGGATTTTCGTATACGCTGCTTACCGGCAGCTTGGATACGGAAGTGACCGGTATTTCCTATAATTCCAATCAGGTAGAGGCCGGAAATCTTTTCGTTTGTATCGTGGGTGCGAAGTTTGATGCGCATACGAAGGCGGAAGAGATCGTGCAAAGCGGCGCAAGCGTTTTGGTGATCTCCCGGGATGTGGAGCTTTCCGAAGAAGCAAAGAAAAGGATCACGATCCTGAAAACGGAGGACACAAGATATGCGCTGGCCTTTCTTTCGGCGGCCTGGTTCGACCGGCCGGCGGACCGGTTAAAGGTGATCGGTATCACCGGGACCAAGGGAAAGACAACGACCACCTATCTGGTAAAGTCCATTCTGGAGCAGGCGGGACACAAAGTGGGACTGGTCGGCACGATCGAAGCGATCATCGGCGATGAACGGATCCCTGCGAAGAATACGACGCCGGAGTCTTATGTGCTGCAGGAATATTTTTCCCGCATGGAGCAGGCCGGGTGTGACATCGTCGTGATGGAGGTATCCAGTCAGGGACTGATGCAGCACCGCAGTCAGGGCTTTACGTTTGAACTCGGGATCTTTACCAATATCTCGCCGGACCATATCGGACCGAACGAGCACAAGGATTTTGATGACTACATGCGCTGCAAAGGACTTCTGTTTCGGCAGTGCCGCCTGGGTATCATAAACTGTGACGATCCGCATTGGGAGGAAGTGACAAAGGGGCACACCTGCGAGCTTCTTACCTTCGGGCTGACCGAAGATGCGAACTTAAGAGCCGAAGACGTGCGGCTTTTGCAAGGCGAAGGGTATCTCGGCGTGGAGTTTGAAGCAACATGTTCTTTGTCCGGGAAGGAATACGAAGATACGGTATGCTTCCATGCACCGGGGCGGTTCAGTGTATATAATGCGCTGACGGCCATTGCGATCTGTCTGCACTTCGGGATAAAGAACGAGGACATCAGGCGGGGTCTTTTGGAAGCCCGTGTCAAGGGACGGATCGAGTTGGTGAAGGTGTCGGATGCATTTACACTGATGATCGATTACGCGCACAACGCGATGGCGCTCGAGAGTTTGCTCACGACGCTTAGGGAGTACCGGCCCAAACGTCTGATATGCCTGTTTGGCTGCGGCGGAAACAGAAGCCGGTTGCGGCGCTACGAAATGGGAGAAGTGAGCGGGAAGCTTGCGGATCTTACGATCATTACAAGCGATAATCCCAGAGACGAGGATCCGCTTGCGATCATGGCGGATATCCGGACGGGAATGGAAAAGACCGACGGAAAGTATATGGAGATCGCGGACAGGCGGGAAGCGATCGCCTATGTGATCGACCACGGACAGCCGGGCGATGTGATCGTTTTGGCGGGAAAAGGACACGAGGATTACCAGGAGATCAAAGGGGTGAAGTACCCGATGGACGAACGGGTGATCATTCGGGATATATTGGCGAACAGAAAGTAAAAAGACATCATTTTGTGATCCTCGCGGCGAAAAATGCTGCGAGAGAGAAAGGAGTTCATTATGCCGGGACCGGGAGAAGAGCAAGTAAACAATCAGAGAGAGATCAATGCAAATCCAATCAATGCAAATCCAATCAACGCAAATCCGATCAATGAAGATCCACTCAATGCGGACCCTCTAAATATCAATGCGAATCAGTACCAAGAGCAGGATGTGCTCGGGATATTGAATAACGCTGGCGGCGCACATTTGCGTAATATCCGAAAGGTCGACCATTATACGACAAAAGAAGGAATGGCCGGAAAGAATGAGACCTTGCGTGATATTGAGATCATCGATGAGGCTCTGAAGGGGAACATCATGCAGTTGGATGAGAGCCAGAAGGCAAAACTGAAGGTGATCCAGGGCAGAAACAGATCCCATGAACTGGTCAATATGGGCACGAAGACCTTCGGTGACAGCGATCTGATGGCGGATGTGAAAAAGAAGTTCGTTGCACTTGAGGAAATCCTGAATTTTCCGTGCACAGGCAATATGACGGTCGATTTTTTGGATGAAGTGGAGCAGGCCTATGCGGAAGCGCTCGCGGCATGTCAAAAATACAGAAAACATAAGAATCCGACGTTTCAGTCGGGTATCGATCGTAAGAAAATGGTCATGGAGAACATGAATCGTATCTCACGAGAGGCAGATGTCATCGCAGAGGCAAAAAAGCGTCTGATCAAAGGACGTCTTGCGGGAAATCCGAGGACCGGCGCAACGATCACGGCACGGGAACTTTTGATCGAGACAGAGTATGCCATGGCCATGGAGAATCTGGGCCGGAATCATGCGGCCAGACAGGAAGCAGAGGCACAGCAGCCCGTGCAGGTACAGCAACAAAATGCCCAAGCGGACAACGCCACACAGGATTATCTTGCCCATCGAAGAGAGGGCGGGGTGCATCCGCTTGACATGAAAAAACTGAACAAGCATGCACAGCTCACGATCCGTTTGATGACAGGAGAACGGACGATCGAGAATTATTTGGATGATGAGCTCACGAAAAAGACCATCATCCATTTGCAGGCTATTTTGCGTACCTTCAAACCGGGAGAAGCCTGGTCACAGTATGCTTCCAGCGGGGATACGGTGTTTCGTTTGATCCAGACCGAAGACGGTACGTTGAAGGTTCGTCACGGCAACGAAGAAATCACAATACCGGGAGGTGCCGTTAAATTGGCGCGCAATCTGGAATTGCAGGTGTTAAAACATTCGGATCTGTTTACCAAGGAAGCTGTGCAGTCCGTAGCGGGCAAACTCCGGCAGCGGGAACCGAAAAAAGGCGAGGGAACGAATAAGGACGCCAGAGAAGAATTATTACACATGCGTAAGATGTATTCGGATCTGCTGTTAAAATTATATCCGAATACGATCCGTAAACAGGAGCTTGTCAATATCCCCCTTCATGTGCTCGGTGAAATGGTACAGTTGCGCGATCAGGAAGGTGTAGATACTGCGACCAGGATCAAGCAGATGATCCAACTGAATGACAATGCATATAAGTCCGGAAGTGAAGAAATCTTAGAGCGCAGGATGTTTGCGAGTACCGGATTGCAATCCGATGTAGAGATCGTAAAGAAAGCCGGGGACTATTCCGAGACCTCGGATCAGAGGGTTGAGCGTGAAACGGCCAATAAGTTAAGGGCTTTGATCAAGGATCTGTTATATGTCGAAGATGGCGATCTTGCGCAGGGTCTTATCGATCTGAAAAAAGGTCGGAAGAATGACATCGAAGATGACGGGGCTGATGACGAAGATGACGCAAAAGAACCGGTAAACGTGCAGGAAAAGATGGTGAAAGTCTTAAGGAAACACTCGGAAATTCTTGTGGATATCGTAAAGAATAACGATTACTACAAAAAAGCACTTGATGCGATCGAGTTTCCCGAAGCAAAGGAAGGCGAAAAGTCACTGAAAGAAGAAATAAGGACTTTGTTCTCCGACCTTAGCGAGAATCTTTATGATGCATCCGGTTTCTTAGCGTTTAATCTCATGAATACTACGCAGGCCAAGGCAGAGGAGTTTTTTGATGAGTATCTGACGGATGAAACCGCTTCCATGAAGTCGTTCTGTGAGAAAACGGCCGAAATCTACACCGGCAAGGAACTTGGCGATCATTATAAAGAGATGCAAACCGCATTGTTGGAAAAATCGTCTCCGGAGGGATGGAGTGAGGATGAAACCGCAGTGCGGGAGATGTTTGCGGATATGATCTTCGACGCGGGAACCTGGTCGAACGCCACGGAAGAGGGAGTGGAGACTTCGCCGTATGAAAGGGTAAAGAAGGTTGCGCTCAAGCATGCGGGAGCACTCGCGTGGGTGCTCATGAATCCCACACTCCTCGATTCCGTGATCGATAAGTTACCTCTCGGAATGGGAGGCGATGAACAAGAAATCGCCAAAATGAAAAATGAGATCAAGGGCATGATGGCGAATCTTCCGAAGGGAATGATCGATGCACGAGCCACACATTTTATGGTCCAATCGGTTTTGACAGCAAAGATAAATGGCGACGATCCGGAGATATTCAGAGCTTTTACCGGGGTGTATGATGCAGTGCAGAAAACGGTAAAAAACGTAACGGATACCTTCCAGGAAAGCATCGCAGCGGCCGTGAATTCTGTGTTTAAGCCGCCGGCAAAGGTAGAGGAAAAGGAAGAACAATTAAGAGATGCAAACGATCCGACGTTGACGGAAGAAGAAAAGGAAGCGGTCATCAGAAAGGGCAATGAACGTTTGGCAAAGATCATGGAAGAATGCATGACCGGGGACAGCGGACAGGGCCAGTTTATCAAGAATGTATTATGCAATTATTTTTCCGGCGTTTCGGACATGGATAAGCGTTCCATGATCGCGGCAGCATTTCGCTATGCAAAGCCCGTTAAGGCGGACATGACCGGAATGACCGAGGAACAGAAGGAAGAGTATGAGAACAAGGTAAAGGGTGAGATGCTCGCTGCCGTCTTAAAAGGTGCGGGTCCGCTGTTGCAGAAGATCATGCAGGGACTTCCGGAAGGCTCCCTTCCGAAGGAGTTGACCAGTGCCGTTTCGGATATGAAGAGTAAACTTGCGCCGATGCCGGATGCGTTCATAGAGGCAGAAATGCAGGCGATCGTTGACCGATCCGAAGGTAAGATCTCAAAGATCAAGGTGGAGAAGTCGCTCGGTGCCGCTTCCGTCGGACAGGCATTTTTGTGTAAATTATATCGTCCCGGGCAGGATGAGCCCGAAGAAGTCGTGATCAAGCTTTTGCGTTCCGATGTTCATAACCGTATGGCACGTGAAAAAGAATTCATGCTCCGTATGGCACGAAAGACGGACAATAATCCGGAAAACCCCGGTGAAGGTCATGTTCCCGGGGGTATGGAGCTCACCTATTTGGGACAGCTCGAAACCATCGAAAAGGAATTGGATCTGACCAAAGAAGCGGAAAATGTCGATGCCGGTATTGTTTATGACAATCCTTTGAAAAAACTGGATGAGGAAAAGAAGAGAGACAAAAAAGAGGCCAAGGGCGAAAAGGTATTCCACAGCATTTATGAGCGTAAGGTGGATGCCGTAAAGGCCATGAAGGTCAATCGTCTTGTGGAACCGACCGAATCCTGTCTGATGCTGGAGAAAGCGCCCGGTACCACGTTGGATGATTATGTAGCGTCTGCCAATGCGGAAATCCAAAAAATACTGGATAAATACAAGGGCGAAAAAATGGTGGGGCAAAAGATGCTCACTTATTCGGAAGAGGACCGAGTACGTCTTCTGGAGTTAATGGAGCAGGCGCAGAAACGTCATACCCGTATGTTGGAGCTTTCCGAAAAATGGGTGGAAGAAGGCGTATATAAGAGCGGCTACTATCACGGAGATCTGCATTCCGGTAATATTATGATCACGGATGAGCAGGCAACGGTCATCGATTTCGGTAACGTAGTACAGTTGACAAAATCGCAGCAAAGGGACGTTTCCAATATGATCCTTGCGGCCATGACCAAAAAGACCGATCTGTTCATCAAATCCTTAAAGAATCTGTCGACCGGGACGAGTGAAGAGGATTTCGAGGCCAAGAGAGCGGAATTGGAAGAAATGCTTACGAACGTTCTTACGTTGGGTGATGAGAACTCTACCGGTCTGCGTATCGGTGCGGCTTTGATGAAGGCGCAGACAATGGGATTACCGATCCCGCCTGCGATCTATAACTTCTCACAGTGTCAGATGCGATTGCAGAACTCCGTAAATGATACGAAGAATTTGATCGATAGGATAGCGGAAACCGTATATTCACTTGATAAAAAGATTACCGGCGGTAGCAATATCGTTATTTCTCCTGCGGCTGAGATTCTGAAATGTCCCAATGATACTGCGCCGCATGCTCGCATGCAGCATGATCAATTGCGACGCATAAAAGAGAAACGGGATGCTTTCTTCGGCCCTGATGAAAAGGAATTATTGGAAAATGTACGAAAGACAGAAAAGAAGGATGTGGCTGAGTTTGAGCAAGGGGATGTCCTGCTGAAATACAAAGACATAGCGGATAAGACGATAGCATTCGTGAATGACCTCAAGGCTTTCGCAGCCCTTTCTGAAGATGATCGTACGGAATCTAAATTTAACAAGCTGAAAGAAAGATTTGGAAAGATCCATATTGCCGTTGAAGAAGTCGGCGATGGGGATGAATTCGTAGACACAAGCTACGTTTTGGGTGAAATAAGTCATTCATTTATGGACGATCCCGAAGGAACTTTGGTTGAAATTGAGGAGGCGCTTTCGAATCTTACGGAGCAAAAGCCGTTAATCGAAGCATATAATGCGTTGCGGTCTGCGCAGAAGAGTAGAAGGACGACACCGGAGCAGTTGAAGAGTGCAGAAGATGCTTTCCAAACCGCGTACAAAAGTGTATTTAAGAAACTGATCATGGATAAAAACCAGCACCTTGTAAATCTGGGCGATTACGTGACGGTGAAGAGTAAACTTGTCACCGAGTCCTTGGATTATGCCTATATGGATGAGGAGTATGGACCCAGGCTGAAAGAGTTATTTGAGACGGTGCAAGATAAGTCGTCTGAGTATAACGATATGGCAAATGCACACGCCAAGGCCAAATCAGATTATAAGTCGGCCCAAAAATCGTCAGGCAACCGCGAAAAGATAAAAGGAACGATCGATAATTACGAGAATCTGTTGAAGAAGTTTACCGGGGAATCGAAGGAGCCTTTGAGCAAATCAGAGGGGGAAGCGAAACAACAGTGGACTGTTTTGACCAAATCCAAGTCGATAAAAGAAATAAAAGAAGTCATGGGAAAAATGTCGTTTGAAAGACAAAACCTTGTTTATGCTGTTCTTACGGATGAGCAAAGACAAGCTCTTTATGATGCCATAGATGCAGAAACGGAAAAAGAGGGAAAGGCTATCGAAGAGCAGCAGAAAATAGTTAAAGATTACACGGATAAGATCAAAGCGTTCTACGATGGCGGTAGTTTGACCTTCCAAAAGGAACAGGAGTTAAAGAATCTGGGATATGAAAAGAGAAAGGATGACGCTGAATTAGAAATTAGGCGTCATCAGGCAGAAATTGATAGCTGGAGGATAAAAAGGGAGTTTCTTTGGAAGAGTAAATCTCTTTCGGGTATGAGAGAGGAAATGAATAAGATCAAATTAGTGACTCCGGAGGAACTGAAGCAATTGGATGAGAATGAAAAAAGACTGAACGCCGAGATGAAGTCACTTCAAGAACCGATCGACGAGGCAAAGAAGGAACTCATTCCTCTGTATAAGAAGCTGTTAAAGAAAAAGTATGATAGGATCATTGCAGCGATGGAAAAGAAGAAATCCGCAACGACGAATAAGGAAGCCGGCAAGATGGCGGATGACTTCCTTGATGTTATGGGTAAACTCGGAAACCGTCACCAGGCAGAGACGATCAAGCGTCTCGGCTTCTGGGAGGCAAGAGCATTCTATAAAGCTATGAAATAGTTGATCAAAGGAAGTATGGTATGAAAATCATAAGATTAGACCGGGAAGAGATGAAAAAATTCTCCCATTTGGATATTTTGGGATTGGAAGAAAATCTTTCTTTTCCCGGGTGGATCGCAATGGGCGCCTATCTGGAACCGGTGGAAATTGATGATTATGTGGATTATGATACCGTGGGGGACATGGATTTTCTGGATCGGGAAGGACCGTCCTTTACGGGAGATGTTCCCGCGGCTGTCATGTTTTTCAGCACATCCAAGGAGAGCCTCTGTATTGAATGGCTTTGCGTGGAGGGGGCATTTCGCTGTCGCGGGATCGGTGAAGCGATGCTGATAAGAGCCACGGAACTGGCGAAAGAATTGAAGAAAAAACGTCTGATGGCTTATTTTAACGACAGTCCGGATGCGGAAAAATACTATCTTTCGGCTAAACGTTACTTTGAGGAGCACCTGTTCGCGGAAGAAAAAGATTTGAGCGGAGAGGCGGAGTCGCGTCTCGATCAGATCCTTACATTTATGAAAAAGAAGGGAAATTTTCGTCCGAATCCCGGTGCAAAGTTTTTAAG
Organism: Lachnospiraceae bacterium; assembly: GCA_024690725.1. Classification (GTDB taxonomy): domain Bacteria; phylum Bacillota; class Clostridia; order Lachnospirales; family Lachnospiraceae; genus UBA2882. The sequence continues at coordinate 14,188 of JAILOQ010000057.1, read as the reverse complement.
TGTGATCCCTTCGGGGGAGAGCCGGAGGTTTCTCTTTGAGCTTGACAGTTATGACGATGCGGCAAAGCTTTACTGTGTTACGGACATGGGACAGGTTTTGGAGCGGGATGTCAGTGTATTTTTGATGAAGCAAAACAAACTGTCCGGTGCGATGCTGTTTCAGGTAACGGACAATAATCTGACGCCGGTGTTCATCCGCGGAGCATCTCCGGATGATGAAAAGACCATGTTCGCCACTGCAATGCTGGCAGCATTTCGGAAATACGGAGACAAGCGGCATGTGCATATGATGCTGCGTGTGGAAGGCAAGGATTACCTGATGGATCTGTTCGATCCGAATCAGCGTATGGAAAACAGGTATTTGGTGGCCGATCTGGAACGATCGGTCGTATAGAACGTATGACCAACGAAGAAAAGAAATTTGCAAATATTATCGTGGATATCAGTCACGAGAGTGTGGACCGGCCGTTTTGCTATAGGATACCGGAAGCGTTGCGGGAGCAGATCAAGCCGGGAATGCAGGTGAAGATCCCGTTCGGAAATGGGAACAGCGAACGCAAGGGATTTGTTATGGAATTGTTAGCATCTGCTAACTATCCGGAGGATAAGATCAAGGATATCGCTTCGATCGTGGAAGGCGGTGTCGTGGCCGAGGGGCGTCTGATCGCACTGGCCGCGTTTATCAAAGAACAGTACGGATCGACGTTTATCGCCGCGCTTAAGACGGTGTTACCGGTCAAAGAAAAGGTTCGTGCCATTTCCATGAAGGAAATCTGTGTGGCTGCGAGCGAAGAGGAAATTGCGAAGGCGTTGGACGAGGCTGTGCGAAGAAAGCATGTGGCCAAGCAACGTCTTTTGGAAGCCTTAAGCGGAAGGGAACGTATTTCTCACGGATTCGCCGTAAAAGAACTCGGTGTCTCGGCAAAAACGATCCAAGTGATGCAGGAAAAAGGGCTCATCCGCGTAGAGGAAAAAGAGACCTACCGAAACCCCGTCAAAGTCAATGAAAAAAGACAGGAAGAGATCCGGTTAAATGAGGAACAGCAACATGTCGTTGCCGATTTTTGTGCGGAATACCATGCGGGAAAACGGGGGATGTATCTGATCCACGGTGTGACGGGTGCGGGAAAGACCGAAGTCTACATGGAGATGATGGATGCCGTATTAAAGAGCGGCAAGGAAGTGATCCTTCTGATCCCCGAGATCTCGCTTACGTATCAGACGGTGCTGCGCTTTTATCGGAGGTTCGGTGACGTGATCTCCGTTGTACATTCCAAATTATCCAAAGGGGAAAAGTACGATCAGTTTCAGCGTGCGGCCAAGGGTGAGATCAAGATCATGATCGGCCCCAGGAGCGCGCTTTTTACGCCGTTTAATAACCTCGGTCTCATCATTATCGACGAAGAGCACGAAGGTAGTTATAAAAGCGAGAATATGCCGAAGTATCATGCCAGGGAAGTGGCAGAGCACATGGCACATGTGGCATCCGCTTCGCTCGTCTTAGGTTCGGCGACGCCCAGTATCACTTCGTATTACAGGGCGCAAAACGGTGAGATCAAGTTGTATGAGCTGACGCACCGCTACAAAGACCGAGCGCTTCCCGATGTTTCCGTTGTGGATCTTCGGGAGGAATTAAAGAACGGAAATCGCTCGATGTTTTCCCGTTCTTTGCAGGAGAAGATGAAAGAACGTTTGCAGAAAAACGAGCAAACGATGTTATTTATCAATAGACGCGGATATGAGAGCGGAGTGCTTTGCAGAAGCTGCGGAGATGTAGTAAAATGTCCTCATTGCGATGTATCGCTTACGGTGCATAAAGCAAGGGGAGCGGAAGTGCTGCGGTGCCATTATTGCGGATATGAAACGCCGAAGCCGGAGGTGTGCCCGAAGTGCGGGGCGCCGGCGCGTTACATGTCGGGGCTCAGGCTCGGTACGCAAAAGGTGGTGGAAGCCTTGCATAAAACGTTTCCCACGGCGCGTGTTCTGCAGATGGATCGCGATACCACAAAGACCAAGGATTCCTATGAACAGATCCTTTCCGCATTTGCGGCCCATGAAGCCGATATCTTGGTGGGAACGCAGATGATCGTGAAAGGGCACGACTTTCCGGATGTGACACTGGTCGGGATACTGGTAGCGGATCTTAGCTTAAGTGCGGGAGATTATCGTGCGACCGAGCGGACCTTCGAACTGTTAACGCAGGCGATCGGCCGTGCGGGACGGGGAGAAAAGCCCGGAGAAGCGCTGCTTCAGACCTATCAGCCGGAGGATGAGACGATCCTTCAGTCCGCAGCGCAGGATTACAAAGCGCATTACGAAAGTGAGATTGCATACCGAAAGCTTGGCGGTTATCCGCCCGTTTCCTCAATGCTTGCCATACAGTTAGCGTCCGCTAACGAAGAACTTCTTACGGAGTTTGCAAAGGAAGTAAAAGAGGTCGTTGCGACCGGCATACAGACCCGTGCGGCACAGGCCGAAGCCTCCGGGGAAGAGGCGAAAGCGTTCTTTGGCCGTCCGACCGTGATCGGTCCGGCGAATGCCATGATCTATCGCATTGACGATGTGTATCGAAAGGTTTTGTATGTGAGAAAAGGAAAGTATCCGACGTTGGTGGGCTTAAAGGATGATGTGGAAGCATTTTGCGAAGAAAACCGCGCGCGCTTTGCAAATTGTGTGATCAATTTTGATTTTAATCCGATGAACGGATTTTGACAGAAAGGTTGGAGGACAGATGGCGATTCGGAATATTCGATTGGAAGACGATCCGGTATTACACAAGAAATGTAAGGAAGTAAAGGAAATGACGCCCCGTTTGAAGGAGCTTGTAGAAGACATGTTTGAGACCATGTACGATGCGGACGGCGTGGGACTTGCGGCTCCGCAGGTCGGGATATTAAAGCGCATCTGCGTGATCGATTGCGGAGACGATCCGATCGTGCTTGTAAACCCCGTGATCACGGAAACGGAAGGTGAGCAGGAGGGCTATGAAGGCTGTCTTTCGGTGCCCGGTAAGACCGGCATCGTAAAGCGTCCGAATTACGTGAAGGTAGAGGCGTTTGATGCCGATATGAATCCCATCACGGTGGAGGGAACGGAGCTTTTGGCCCGGGCCTTGAATCACGAGATCGACCATCTGGACGGGCATATGTATACGGAGATCGTAGAAAACGGCGAACTGTTCGAAACGGTACCGCCGGAGGATGCGGAAGACGAAGAGGAATGAGAAGCACGTTCTTTTTCCGATAAGGAGGACGCGGATGGATGCGGATGAAAAACTGATCGAGGATATCATGGCACATCTCGACAACGAGACGAACCTCGGTGCCGTCAGGATGAGTGTCAACATGGACGAGGGACAGCAGACCGAAAAAGAAGTGTCGCATAAGTGCTGCAGGGCTTATGGAAAAGACGCAACGGAGACGGTCAATCTTTTGGATATGTACTCGGATTCCTGCAACAATTGACACAGGATCGGGCCCGAATTGGTTGGAATATGTCATATATTGATTCAAAATTGTTCTATTTTGACTGATATGGATATATGGAAGAAAGTGCAAGAGAAATCTGCCGTTTTTGGTTAACATACGGCAGATTTTCGTGTATAATTATTAGATGGGTGAGTTTACTACTATCCGGGTATTATCAGAAGAAGGAGGGGGCGAAGATTTTTTTGTTGATGAATCTCGCCGAGAAGGAAGCATGAAACTTAGTATGAGGCAGGCACTTTCTTGTTTTATTGTGCCGATGGTTGCAGTTCTGGTCATAGTAGCCATGTTCTTCGCGTATCGCATGGACCGGCAGGGTACCGAGGATAAGGAACTGTATTATGATACGCTCTATCAGATCAATACGACATTGATCAATGCGGATCGTGATTTTTATCAGGCGATGCTCGCTGCCGAAGAAATAAAGGCGGGAAGTAGCGGTGAGGATACCGCAACATTGCTCGGAGACTACGAGGATAACAAACAGCAGACGATCGACGGTGTGAAAAAAGCAATTGAGATTGCAAAGGCGAACGAAGACCTTTGGGTCGGAACCAAGGCGGAAGACGGATCGACGTTTGAAGCGATGTCCGGCGCTTTTGAGCGGGGTGTCGCCACTTGGGAGAGCACGTATGATGTAGCAAACGGTACCGGCGACTGGGCCGCATTTGAAACTGAATTTTCACTGACCCGGGGTTGCATGAATACGATGCAGGAATTGACGGAGACCTGGGCTGACGCCGAGATTGCGAAAGCACAAGAGGCGACGCAGACATTTGTGACAGTCAGTTTCGGATTTTTGATCCTTTTATCCGCGTTGATTTTGGTGGGTGCGATGTTTATCGCGAATAAGATGGTAAAAACACTTAAGGAGATCACAGCCGGTATTGAAAATATGCGTAGCGGTGATTTTGTGACTGAGGTGTCCATAAAGAGTGTGATCCGCGAGTTTTTACAGATTGGTGAGTATACCGAAGAGATGCGTGCGAAAGTGCAGAGTGTACTGATCGATGTGGTCGGCGGAGCCGAGTCGGTGAACACGAGTGCGGAGATGGCGAAGGACGGCATTTCCGGTTGCCGTGTCACAACAACAGATATTTCTTCGGCTGTGAATGATCTGGCACAGGGTGCTACCACGATGGCGGAAGATGTACAGAATGCAACGGGTATTACCGTGGATATCGGAGATGCCGTAGACCGTGTCATGAATGCGGCAAGCGACAACTTGAATCGCGGTACCGCTTTATATGATGAGTCCACGAAGGTGCAGCATCAGCTTTTGGAGATCCAGAAACAGGATGCGGAGACCGATGCGATGGCGGGAAATGTGGCGGATTCCGTAAATGAAACGGCGGAGGTCGTAGCACAGATATCTACGGCTGCCGAGTCCATTATCTCCATTGCAAGTCAGACAAACCTGCTTGCCTTGAATGCTTCGATCGAGGCAGCGAGAGCCGGAGAAGCCGGCAAGGGCTTTGCGGTTGTGGCAGATAATATCAAAGGTCTTGCGGAAGAGACCAATGAGATGGCAGAAAAGATCACGGATATGCTTTCCACGATCGCACAGTTTTCCGAGAATAACAAGAAGATGACCGCACGGATCAAGGAGGCTACCGGAAACGAATCCGAAGCTTTGACCGAGATGGTTGCATCATTTGATGAAATGCTTCGTTTGCTCAATGAGACGGAGCAGGGAAATAAGGCGATCATGGATCTTGTGGATAATTTAAATATCGGAAAGAGCAATGTGATGAATTCTATGGAGTCGCTTTCGAGTATTTCCGAGGAGAATGCAGCTTCGACCGAAGAGACGAGTGCTTCCATCATTCAGTTGGAGAATACGATGCACAACATTGCGGACGAAGCGGACAAGTTAAGCGATGTTGCAAGAAACCTGCAGGAGAATATTCAATTCTTCCGTGTTTAATGACAGCAATACATAAAGCATGTGAAATGGGATACGTCCGGTATCCCATTTTCTTTGTAAAGGAAGAGGTGGCATATGAAGATCGTATATATGGGAACACCGGATTTTGCGGTAGGGCCGTTGGAGGCTTTGATCGCGGCGGGACATGAGATCGTTTTGGTCGTGACGCAGCCGGACAGGGCGAAGGGGCGAAGCGATAAATTGATCCCGAGTCCCGTGAAGGCCGTGGCGATGGAGCATAACATCCCGGTTTTGACCCCCGAGCGGATCAAGCGGCCGGAGGAAGTGGAGAAGTTAAGAGCGTATCCGGCGGACATTTTTGTGGTAGCCGCATTCGGGCAGATCTTGAGTCAGGAGATTTTGGATATGCCGCGTTACGGCTGCGTCAATATTCACGCTTCACTTTTGCCGAAGTACCGCGGAGCGGCACCGATCCAGTGGAGTATCTTGGACGGCGATAAGAAGACCGGCGTGACCATCATGCAGATGGATGCGGGCTTGGACACGGGCGATATTCTTTTCGTCGAAGAAACGCAGATCGGCAAAGAGGAGACGGGAGGAGAGCTCTTTGACCGTTTGGCCGAGATTGGAAGCAATCTCATTGTGGAGGCGCTTTCCGAGATAGAAAAAGGAAATGTGCATCCCATAAAGCAGGATGACACCAAAAGTACATATGCAAAGATGCTGACCAAAGAAACCGGTGCGATCGACTGGGCGGAGCCGGCGGAAAAGATCGAACGCTATGTGCGGGGCCTAAACCCTTGGCCCGGTTGTTATACTTCTTTGGACGGGGCACAGCTTAAGATATGGAAAAGCCGCGTGGCAACCGAAGAAGAGTGTGCACAACTGCCGAAGGGAGCGCAGTGCGGCGCCGTAGTAAAGACGACAAAGAAGGAAATCTTTGTTGCATGTTCCGTGGGTGTTTTGGTGATTTCCGAGCTCCAGATCGCAGGCAAGAAACGCATGGCTGCGGCGGACTTTTTGGCGGGCCGTAAGATCGCTGACGGTACGGTACTCGGTGCATAAGACAAGGAATATAAGAGCCGTACTGCTATGGAAATTATAGGCCGTGTGTTTCATGCGGCAAAACGATGGGAACAGACAGGGAATATATGGCAAAGACAAACACGAGAGAAATCGCCCTTTCCGCGATCACAGAGATCATGGAAAACGGCGCATACAGTCATCTTCTGATGAAACAGGTCCTGGATAAATACGCATATCTTCCAAAGCAGGAACGTTCTTTTATAAAGCGTTTGACGGACGGTTGTGTGGAGCGGGCGATCGAGCTGGATTTTGTGATCGACTGCTATTCCAAGACGAAGGTAAATAAGATGAAGCCGTTTATCCGCAATCTGATGCGGATGAGCGTATATCAGATCCTCTATATGGACAGCGTTCCGGATTCCGCCGCCTGCAACGAGGCGGTAAAGTTAGCCGTGGCTCACAAGTTTTCGGGCCTGAAGGGATTCGTGAACGGAGTGCTGCGCACCGTGGCACGGCAAAAGAACGAGATTCCCTATCCCGAGATCCCCGGGGGCAATGTTTGTGAGGATGTAAAGAAGAGGGAAGCCGCTGTCAAAGCCCTCAGCATTCACTATTCCATGCCGGAGTGGATCGTCACACGGTTTTTGGGTGCTTACGGGTTTGCAAAGACCGAAGAGATGCTGAACAGTTTTCTTTGTCCGCGTGCTCTGAGTATCCGGCTGGATGAAAGCCTGCCGGAAGAGAAGCGGGAAGATATCCTGACGGCGCTGAAAGAAAGATGCGAGGTGAAAGCGGCGGATGAAAAGTTAGCCTATGCTTACTATTTGCGTCATGTGGATCGGCCCGAGGAACTGCCGGGATACGAAGACGGTGTCTTTTATCTGCAGGATATCGGTGCGATGGAGATCGTGGAAACGGCACATTGCGAAGCACTGTTTGATGCAAAAAAGGCGCAGGGGAGCGGGATTTTTACGGTCATCGATGTCTGCGGAGCGCCGGGCGGAAAGGCCCTGCACGTTGCGGATAAGTTAAAGGCAAAAAAGAGTGCGGAGGATGAGATCTTCATCCGGCTCCGCGATAAGTCGGATGCAAAGATCGCGCTGATCGAGGATAACCTTGATAGATTCCGGGCTAAATACGATCCCGAAAAGATCCGGATCGAGGCCGAGGTGGTGGATGCGACGTCTCTTTCGGAGGACGATATCGAGACAGCGGATCTTGTGATCGCAGACCTTCCCTGTTCGGGTCTTGGCGTGATCGGAAGGAAGGCGGATGTGAAGTATCACACGACGAACGAGGATGTGGCGTTTCTTGCGGCGCTGCAGCGAAAGATCCTCTCGACCGTTTGGCGTTATGTTGCACCGAACGGACATCTTCTGTATTCGACCTGTACGCTCACAAAGGAAGAAAACGAGGAGAATGCGGCATGGTTTTCGGAACAGTTTCCGTTTGAAAAGGTGGAAGAGCACGTTCTTTTTCCGCGTGGGGATGAAACGGACGGTTTTTATGCCGTACTCTTTCGAAAGAAGGACGAAGACGATAAAGTAGGGGCAGACTTATGATCGATATCAAATCATACAACAAGGAAGAACTCAGGGAGTATCTGCTCACGCTCGGCGAGAAGAAGTTTCGCTCCGATCAGCTCTATGACTGGATGCATGTAAAGCTGGCGGGTAGTTTTGACGAGATGACAAATCTTTCAAAGACCTTGCGCGAGCGGCTGAAGGCGGAGTGCGATTACACGAAGTTAGAGATTGTAAGGCTGCAGGAGTCAAAGACTGACGGGACAAAGAAATTCCTCTTTAAGTTAGCGGATGCTAACCTTATCGAGAGCGTACTGATGCCCTATGAGCATGGGTACAGCGTGTGTATTTCCAGTCAGGTCGGATGCCGTATGGGCTGCAGGTTTTGTGCTTCCACACTGGATGGGCTTTCAAGGAATCTCGCGGTTTCGGAGATGTTAGAGCAAGTCTATGAGATTTCCAGACACCTGCGTTCCTTCGATGCAAACGGGCGCGTGCATAACATCGTGATGATGGGATGCGGCGAACCGCTGGATAACTATGAGAATGCGGTGAAGTTCGTGCGGATGATCTCGGATGAGAACGGACTTCATATCAGTCAGCGGAATCTGACGATGTCGACCTGCGGACTGGCGGACCGGATCCGGGACCTGGCCAAAGAACAGCTGCAGATCACATTGGCATTGTCGCTGCATGCGACGACGGATGAGAACAGGAGACAGCTTATGCCGATCGCAAATAAATATTCGATCGCAGAGCTGATGGCGGCGCTGGATGATTACTTTGATGAGACCGGGCGGAGGCTGACCTTTGAGTACAGCCTGGTTTCGGGCGTAAACGATACGCCGGAGGATGCAAAACGCCTGGCGGGCCTGGCGGGGCCGAGAAACTGCCATGTGAACCTGATCCCGGTCAATCCGATCAAGGAGCGCGACTATAAGCGGCCGGACCGTTCTTACGTGCTTGCATTCAAAAATAAACTTGAAAAATATCATATAAATGTTACTATTAGAAGAGAAATGGGCGCGGATATCGATGGCGCCTGTGGACAATTGAGAAAGCGTCAAATGGATGAAAGCGGCCAATTTTCCGGATAAGGGTTGGGTGTTTTCATAAGTTGTGCGTTTTGAGACAGGTAAGGATAGGACAATATGTTAGTTGAGGCATACTCGACCACGGACAAAGGTCGTGTCAGACAACTGAATCAGGACTTTGTGTTTTCATCCACAAAGCCCATCGGAAATATGCCGAATCTCTTTATTGTGGCAGATGGCATGGGTGGTCACAATGCGGGAGACTATGCGTCAAAGTGTACGACGGAGACGATGGTGAACGAGATCCGCAATTCCTTTGAGAAGAGCCCGAACAGGATCATCAAAAAGGCGGTGGCGGTCGCGAATGAGCGCGTGCGCAAGGATGCGGCTTCGGACCAGAATCTTTACGGCATGGGTACGACACTGGTGGTGGCAACGGTGATCGGCCGGTATTTGCAGGTGGCAAACGTCGGTGACTCCAGACTCTACATCATCGGAAAGGACGGCATACGGCAGGTGACACGCGATCACTCCCTGGTGGAAGAAATGGTGCGCTTGGGCGGCATCGCAAAAGAAGATGCGAGAAAGCATCCGGACAAGAACATCATCACACGTGCGATCGGCGCCAGAGAAGAGGTCGAGCCGGATTTCTTTACGGAAGAGCTCGAACCCGGGGATGTGATCCTGATGTGTTCGGACGGCTTGAGCAATATGGTCGACGACAAGGAGATCGAGCGCATCGTATGCGATCCGGAGCGTGAGGAACTGGTGCAAAAGGGGGACGCGCTGATCAAAACGGCAAATCAGAACGGAGGACGTGATAACATTGCGGTTGTTTTGGTACGTCCTTACGAAGATGAATAGATTAGGTAGCAAGAGGTAGGAAACATGATAATTCTCGGAATGATGATCGGTGATCGCTATGAAATCCTGGACAAGATCGGTACAGGTGGCATGAGCGATGTGTATAAGGGCAAAGATCATAAGTTAAACCGTCTCGTGGCGGTCAAGGTGTTAAAGCAGGAATTCAGCGAAAACACCTCCTTTGTCTCCAAATTCCGGACAGAGGCACAGGCAGCAGCGGGACTGATGCATCCGAACATCGTAAATGTATATGACGTAGGAGAGGAAGACGGGATCTATTACATCGTAATGGAGCTTGTCGAAGGCATTACGTTAAAGAACTATATCGAAAAGAAGGCGCGCCTTTCCATGAAGGAGGCGATCTCCATCGCGATCCAGGTATCCATGGGTATCGAGGCGGCGCACAACAACCATATCATCCACAGGGATATCAAGCCGCAAAACATTATCATTTCCAAGGACGGAAAGGTAAAGGTTACGGATTTTGGTATCGCAAAGGCAGCAACGAGCAATACCATCACCTCCAATGTGATGGGATCCGTGCATTACACTTCCCCGGAGCAGGCCAGAGGCGGTTTCTCCGATGAGCGAAGTGACATTTATTCTTTGGGTTGCACCCTGTTTGAGATGCTGACCGGTCATGTTCCGTTCGACGGAGAGACGACGGTTGCGATCGCGATCAAGCACATCCAGGATGACATGCCCTCCCCGAGAGAGTACATTCCCGAGATTCCGATCAGTGTAGAGAAGATCATCTTCAAGTGTACACAGAAGAGTCCGGATCGCAGATATCAGAATATGTCCGAGTTGATCGCAGATCTGAAGAAGTCTTTGCTCAATCCGGATGAAGACTTTGTGCAGATGATCGATCTGGATGCGCAGGCAGCCACCAGAGCCATTACGGAGGAGGATATGGTTGCCATCAAAGAGCATACGGGTTCGCTGACCGCAAGTGAAGTGCATATGCGCTTAAATGAGGATGCGGCCAGAGCGAAAGCACTGGGCAATCAAAGAATCCGTATGATCTTAGGGGAAGATGACGAAGACGACGAGGATTACGAAGACGAGGTCGACGACACCGAGGAAGAGGAAGAAGAAGATTACGAACCCAGGAGAGTCGTTCGCAAACGTGCATATGTTCCGGAAACGGATGATGAGTATGACGATGACGACGATCTGGATCCTAAGATGGAGCGGATCACGACGATCTTAGCCATTGTGGCAGCCGTGATCATCGGTATCATCGCACTTGTCTTAGTGGGCAAGGCGCTGAATATGTTCGGCGGTGACAAGGACGAGGAAGTCCAAGAAGAGACGACCTCACAGATCGCCATGATCGATGTCAGAGGCATGGATGTGGATGCGGCCAAGTCCGCACTGACCATGGCAGGATTTACGACTTCTCCGGAGGTTACTTACGAAGAATCCGACACGGTCAAAGAAAATTCGGTTATCAGCCAGGATATCGAGCCTTCCACCATGGTGGATGCCACGGCGGTATTAAAACTGGTGGTAAGCTCCGGGCAGGGAGCCATAGCAGTACCGAATGTGGCAGGCAAAGATGAGCAGACGGCACGAAGCGAATTGGAAGGTGCCGGTTTTGTGGTAACAACGGAAACCGCCTTCAGTGATGAGATCGAAGAAGGCTTTGTCATAAAGCAGTCTCCGAGCGGTTCCGACAAAGCACCGGAAGGATCTACGGTCACCCTTACGATCAGCAGCGGTAAGGAAGTAAAGACCGTGAAGGTTCCGGATCTGAAGGGTAAGACGGAAAATGACGCAAAGACCGCGTTAGAGAGCGCAGGCTTAAAGGCAGGTACCGTTTCCGAGGATTACAGCGATTCCGTGACGGAAGGTCTTGTCATCAGCCAGAGCCGTGCTTCGGGTGACGAAGTCGAAGAAGGCAGCAGCGTGAACTTTGTCTTAAGCCTTGGTAAGAAAGCAGTCACCTATGCATATAAGGCAAGCATCGATGCACCGACCGGTTATGAGAACGGTACGGAAGTTTCGATCACGATCAAATCCGAAGACGGTGAGGAACGTCACTTTACGACGTCTGCCTTCCCGTTCAATATCAATGAGACCGGATTTAAGTCTTCGACAGGTTCTTTGAATATCAGCGGTAAAAAGACAGTAACCGCTGAGGTGAATACCAACGAAGACGGGTCTGCGATCGTTAATCCGGACGGAACCCCGGGTACTCGTACCGTGACAACGACCGAGGATGTTGATTTCGGTACGACAGCCGTAACCTTTACGGAAGTGAAATAGGAACTGTATGGAAGGAAGAATCATCAAGGGGATTGCGGGGTTTTATTACGTTGCCTGCGAAGACGGCGTGATCTATGAGTGTAAGGCAAAGGGTGTGTTCCGTAAGGACCATAAGAAACCCTTGGTCGGTGACAGGGTAACGGTCGATGTCGTGGACGCACAGACCGCGACCGGAAATGTCACGAGCCTTTTGCCGCGCGTAAATGAACTGCTTCGGCCGGCGGTAGCCAATGTCGATCAGGCGGTGATCATTTTTGCAACGACCCATCCCGAGCCCAACATGAGTTTGTTGAATCGATTTTTGGTGCGTATGGAATTTGAAAAGATTCCCACAGTCATATGCTTCAATAAGTCTGACCTTATGGGAGAGTCTGAGAAAGCTGACCTGCGGGCGAATTTCGCACATACGCCCTATCCCGTTCTTTTTACCTGTGCCAAAACAGGCGAAGGACTGGAGGAATTGAAACAGTGTTTAGCAGGGAAGGTGAGTACCGTGGCCGGTCCGTCCGGTGTCGGAAAGTCTTCCCTTATTAATTGTCTGCAGTCGGAAACCGTGATGGAAACGGGAACCGTGAGCAAGAAAGCGGAGCGCGGCCGGCATACGACGAGGCATGCGCAGTTACTGCCCCTGGACAAAGAAACCTATATCTTCGATACGCCGGGCTTTTCGAGCCTGGAGTTATCCGAACTTGACGAAGAGGACGTCATGCTGGCTTTTCCGGAGATCGCGGTGTTTCAGGGGAAGTGCAAATTCCCGGATTGTACGCATATTCACGAGCCGGGATGTAAGTGTAAGGAAGCACTTTCATCAGGGGGGATCGCTTCGCAAAGATACGAAGATTATGTCGCTTTTTATGAGGAATGTAAAGGACACGCAAAATGGTAGTGTCCGAAAGGAGAACTTTTTATGAAACGAATCTTAGCCCCTTCGATCTTGGCCGCGAACTTTGCGGCGTTGGGACAGGATATTAAAGCTGTGGACGAGGCGGGTGCCGAATACATTCATGTGGATGTGATGGACGGATTGTTCGTGCCATCGATTTCCTTCGGCATGCCGGTATTGGAATCGATACGCCCTCTGACCAAGCGCTTTTTGGATGTGCATCTGATGATCGTAAAACCCGAGCGCTACTTAAAAGAATTCAAGGCGGCAGGTGCGGATGGACTGACGATCCATGTCGAAGCCTGTGACTGTGTGGAAGAGACGTTAAAAGAGATCCGCGCGCTCGGCATGAAACCGGGTATCACCTTAAATCCGGATACGCCGGCAGAGACGATCTTCCCGTATCTGGAACTTGTGGATCTTATTCTTGTTATGACCGTACAGCCCGGGTTCGGTGCACAAAAATACATCGATTCCTGTACGGCGAAGATCACCGCGATCGCAGAGGAATGCAAAAAACGCGGATTGGAGAGGCACATCGAAGTCGACGGCGGCATAAGTCTTAACAATGTAGAGATAGTTTTAGAGGCCGGCGCCAACGTGATCGTTTCCGGATCTGCGGTATTTAAGAACGATCCTGCCGGAAACGTGAAGAAATATCTGGCAAAAATGGAAGTGTAGACCGAAGCTTGATTGTGGGTTTGCCTATGAAAAAACGGTTTGTGTATCGGGGAAAACAGTATATTGCACTTTTAGGGCTCCTTGTTCTTTGCACGGGAGCTTTTTGTGCGTGCGGCCCGTTAGGATCCGGGGAAGATGCAGGAACATCGGAGAGTGCTGCGATGGCAGAAAACGAAGAGGATGCGACGACGGCGGGAGATGTTGAGGACGCGGAGACAGCGGAACAAGACGAGAATGTAACGCTCGCAGAGGGGATCGAAAACACTTCGGAAGCGGATGTCGCGGAAGCGATCGAGGACGTCGTGGAAGTGGAGGAAGCGACGGAGCCTGCAGAAGTGATCTTGGGCGATGAGCGGTTCGAGATGTATCTTCCGCTCCTTGCCGATAAGCGTGTTGCCCTCTATTCCAACCAGTCCGGGATCGTGGGCGATGATGAGGAAAACGGACACCTCTTGGATGTCTTACTGGAAAAGAACGTGAATGTAACAGCCGTTCTTTGTCCCGAACACGGGTTTCGCGGCACGTCGGATGCC
>JAILOQ010000052.1 GCA_024690725.1 Lachnospiraceae bacterium | reverse complement strand
TCCGTAGCATAGTCCCCACCAATTTACACAGCCGGAATGTAAATCCCGAACCAATCACACAGAATAACCTAGGATCATTGTACCACGGAGGGTGGGGAAGGGCATTGGAATATTTTACCGAAATCTGTCTATTTTTTCGGTAAAGTTGTAATGACCAAATGTTCTTTTTCGATGTCGTTATAGACCTTGCAGGACTCTGTGGGGCTGTATATATGCACGATTCCTTTGATTTTATCGGGCACTTCAAAGGTGTCGGTGATCTCCGGCTGATCTTTTAAGATCTCGGGACAAAAACGTAGCGTTCGCGTATCGGAAAAGACGGCGGTATACATGATCTCGGCCTCGACTAAGTCCTGGAAGATGTGGCTTCCGTAGGAGAGTTCCGGATTGTAGCCGGCTTTGGATTCTTCCATTTCACAGATGATGGAAAAGGCGCTGATATCGGAAAAGACCGTGGGAACACCGAGTTCCGGAGAGGAAGTGCCCACGCGCCCCGGTACCATCAGCATCATGTGCTTATCCAAGTCTCTGTAGTGCCAGTTAATCTTGCCGATCAGGCGGGCCACGAGTGGCTTGTCGTTATAGGGCATGTTGTAGTAAGCGATCGGGTCGACGTAGACGATCACGTCAAGGGTGGAGGATTTGGAGATTCCCATGGATGCGCCGATGCTTTCCAATAAGATCGATTCCTTGGGGAGATTGTCGGGGATCTTTGTCCCGGCGTTTGCCTTTTGCACCTGTAAGGGGCGGCACTGCAAGAGGTCTACCGAGTACTCGCCGCTTTCGGAGATGTTGATCGTAAACTCCGTATCGACCGGATAGTCATAGACCTTTTGAATGCAGGCAAGCATGCGCTTCATACGCTCCATCAGTTCTTTGTTGTTAACAAGGCCCTTGCAGGAGATGAACTTCACCTTGCGCGGCATTCCGGATTCGCGCAGGCGGTATTCCGCATCCGTATCGTGTTCCGTAAGTAACCGCTCAAGGTAGGCGGGAATGTGGGTTTCCATATCCTCATACACATGCGTTTCGAGGCAGCGTTCGTTGATGTTGATGACTTCGGCCCTTCGCTGCGAGAATTTATGCCGGTCTCCGGATGAGAGATAGGCGGACTTTTCCGGCATGTCGAGATTGACGATGCGCGGATAAGACCCTTCCATGCGGTCGACCGCGGAAGTACCGAGTCCCATGACAAGGCGCAGCATGCCCGCCGTCGGGTCCGAAGCCTTTGAAATGCGGTAAGGGCTGTAGGAATAGCCGACGCCTGCCGCGCACGGCATATAAAAAGGACCGTAGTAGGAGCCGGAGACGCGCTGGATCAAAAGCGCCATCTGTTCATCGCGCTGATCGAGCCCGCGCCGCATGCGGTAGTCGAGCGCCGACAGACTCATCGTGCTGGCATACACCGTCTTGATGGCTTCTTCGAGTTCCGTAAGGCGCACTTCATAGGAGCCGCGGTTTGCGCAAAAGACGGACTCATACTTTCCGGCAAAGGCATTGCCGAACCCGTCCTCTAAGATACTGCTGGATCGCACGATATAAGGGTCCTGGCCGTAGTATTCGATGATGCGGCCGAACTGTTCTTTCATGGTCTCGGAAAACGTGCCTTGCATGAGCTTGTCCGCAAACTCCCCGGCCAAAGAAAAGTATCCTTCGGGCGTGCGCTGGCGGATGCGAAGATCCCAGATGTCATTGTCCACGATGTAGGTGTAATACATATCCGAGCCCATGTAGAAGCTGTCATGTGGCTCCAAACAATCGCTGATATCGGGCTCCGTGTTTCGGATGATGGCACGGGCTAAGAGCATACCGCAGGACTTGCCGCCGACCATGCCGGTCCCTACCATGTGGTTTCTCACATCGAAGTAGTCCTGTGTCGAAAAATGTTCTTTGACCATTTGGCGCATCTTCGGATCGCGCGTCATCATAATGTCGCAGATCCTGTTGCATTCCTTGGAGATGTCGACGCCGCTTTCGTTCAGCATCCGCGCGCGGTTAAAGAAGCGGTCCCACGAATCGGAATACTGCTCATCGGCGGAGCGCTGTGCATGCCCGAGCGTCTGGTAAAAACGGCTCGAAGTCACGCCGTCGAGGATTGGGCGAAACGCACCGGTTTCCGGGTGGTAGGTATGCGGCAAAAACATGGTCTCCGAGTCTCGGCGCCAGATCTTTAACGGGCGGACGTAGACGTTCTTTTTATCGGTGTATACGTCAAAGAACAGCTGCGTCGTATCGACGATCTTGTTGATGGCCTGCACGGAATGGCGCCCGCGTATGATCGGGAAGAACGCGACGGTATCGAGCTTGAACAAAAACGGACAGGTCACGCGGAAAAAGTTACCCATCATCAGATCCGTGGCCCACGCGGTCTGCAGCTCCGAGAGGCAGTCGAAGACGTAAAACGCATCGTAACCTTCTTTTTCAATGACGTTGTGAATGTCCACGGTGAAGGTCTCGAAGCGGTGGGAGAGCGGAATGTGCACCGTCTCGATCTCGGGGCAGTCGGAAAGGAGCGGCTCGTGACTGGCAAAGCGAAAGTAGATGATCCTGCGTTTATCAAGCTTGGCCTGCGCCACATAAGGCTCCATGAACAGTCGAAACGCATCAAGATCCGTTACGCGCCAGACGACGTTGTCGCCCAGACGGATATTGTCAAATGCCACATCCATTTCGGGAATCCCGCTTTTTACTCTTTCAAATGCTGCCATAGAAACCTCCTTCGCATACAAAAAAGGCGCTTCATCACATGGATGAAACGCCTTTGCTTCTTCTAAAACAATACTAGCATTTACGCATGGAAAATGCAACAATTCCCGTCAATTTCCACATTTTCCGGCAAAGTGTGGTATGATACGTTTAACATCGGCAAGATCAAAGGAGTACCCACATGGAAAAAGAACAGCATGACCCGCTCGCCTGGGAAGAGGTAAGTGTTGAGCATATCGTAAAGGATCCGTGGATCGATTTTCGAAAGTCCGCGTTTCGGATGCCGGTCGGCACGGTATTTGAGCCGTTTTATACATACAGCAGAAGAGACTACGTGGTGATCGTCGCGATCGACACGGAAGGAAATTACATCTGCGTGCGGCAGTTTCGCCAGGGCATCCGCAGGGTGACGACTGAGTTTCCCGCAGGCGGCATTGAGCGCAAGGACGGGAAAGAATATGAGGTGCGCTCCGAGGCCAACGCGGGCAGTGCAGGCGAAAATGCAGGCCCGGAGATGAGTGGGGGAAGCGCAGGCCGTGAGACGGACGTGGGAAGCGCAGGCGCAGAGCGCAGTGCGGACGAAAACGCAGGACGTGAGACGAATGCAGGCAGCGCAACCGGCGCAGGACATGGCAGCGAGCCGGCGGGAACGGCGGAAGACGCCCTCCTTGCGGCAAAGCGCGAATTAAAAGAAGAAACGGGGCATACCTCCGATGACTGGCAGGCACTCGCCGTGATACCGAGCAATGCCACGATCGCAGATAACTACGCCCATATCTTCGTGGCAAGGAACTGTAAGAAAGTATCCGGCCAGGATCTGGACGAAACCGAATTTTTGAATGTCACGAAGTACACGCAAGACGAGATCGAAGAGATGATAAAGAGCGGGGAATTCCCGCAGATGGCACATGTGACCGCGTATCTTCTGTCACTGCGGGCGTAATAGAAAGCGGAGGCTTAAGCACATAACCTCCGGGAAAAAGAACATGATAGAAAACAGAAACACAACAGATAAAGCTAACATACAAAAACTACTGATGATCGCCGTTCCCATGATGGTGCAAAACGGCATCTCAAACTTCGTAAACCTCCTCGACAACCTCATGATCGGGCAGGTCGGTACCAATGCGCTCTCGGGCGTCGCGATCGCAAACCAGATCATCTTCGTATTCTTCCTGATGCTCTTTGGTGCGACCGCCGGCGTCGGCATTTTCACCGCGCAGTATTACGGAAACGGAGACACGGAGGGCATCCGCAATACCTTCCGCTTCAAACTCATACAGGGTACGATCATCGCACTCATCGTGACGGCGGTCTTATACTTCTTTTCC
>JAILOQ010000104.1 GCA_024690725.1 Lachnospiraceae bacterium | reverse complement strand
AGCAACATGGTGCGTCTGGATATGAGCGAGTATATGGAAAAGTATTCCGTATCCCGTCTGATCGGAGCGCCTCCCGGATATGTGGGCTACGAAGAAGGCGGACAGTTAACGGAGGCCGTGCGCAGAAAGCCGTATTCCGTTGTGCTCTTTGATGAGGTGGAAAAAGCCCACCCGGATGTATTTAATGTTCTTTTGCAAGTCCTTGACGACGGGCGGATCACGGATTCGCTGGGGCGGACGGTGGACTTTAAGAATACGATACTGATCATGACCAGTAACATCGGTGCATCCTATCTTTTGGACGGTATCGATGAGGATGGTAACATCAGTGAAACGGCGGAAAAAGCAGTGATGGACGAGCTTCGTGCGCATTTCCGTCCGGAGTTTTTGAACCGTTTGGATGAGACGATCCTCTTTAAGCCTCTGACAAAGGAAAATATCGGCGGCATCGTGGATCTGCTCCTTGCGGATGTCAATAAGCGACTGGCCGATAAAGAACTTTCTTTGTCCGTGACGGATGAGGCGAAGCGTTTCATTATCGAAGAAGGGTACGATCCCGTATACGGAGCAAGGCCGCTGAAGCGGTATCTGCAAAAATATGTTGAGACGGCGGCCGCGAAGCTGATCCTTTCCGGGAACTTGTCGCAGGGCGATAAGATCGTGATCGATGCACAGGACGGAAAGCTTGTGGCGCATTCCTAACTTCCGGGACAAAGAACGATGATCCTCATCCGCAGAGTTTGCGGGTGGGGATCTATTTGTGTCAACAGGCTTACAAAAAACACAAAAAAAACACATTTTCGTCAAAAAGTCATCACATTTGGAACGTATGATGAAACTGTATTAAGGAAAAGGAGATGCGGATGTGAGGGACATCTTACCGGCAAAGCGGTTTTGCCGGACATGAAAAGGAGGAGTGATTATGAATCCAGATCAGTACAGTTACGGGAATTCATCTTACGGTGCGAATCCCAATCAAACATATGAGCCGGGAAACGGTGCGGCGCGTGCTGTGGGTACGAACACTTCGTACACTGCGACGGGAACGGCCGGCGGTGCGGGATATACATCGGGAAACGGTGCGAATCCATACGGAAGGGCGCCACAGTTAAATTCGGTCCCGGATGAGCCCAAGAAAAAGAAAAAAGAAAAAAAGAGCGGCGGCTTCTTTAAGAAAGCTTTGTCGGTGGTTTGCTCCGGCGTGGCGTTCGGCCTTGCGGCAGCGCTGGTGTTCATCGGTGTGATCAAAAACAGCGGCGTCCTAACTGAAAAGGATGCGACGGAGGAAGCGGCGATCGTCAAGGAAGATGAACTGAAGCAGGCAGAGCTTCCGGAGGCGACAGAGGATGCGGCAACCGAAAGCCATGAAGAAGCCGAACAGATCAACAGCTCCACCGTGAATGCGGCGAGTGTCTCCGAGATAGCCAAGGCTAACTTGGGAAGCGTAGTGGCGATCACCTGTGTGAGTGTCGAAGAGGTGCGTACGATGTTCGGTACGCAGAAATATGAAGGTGAGAGCGCGGGAAGCGGGATCATCATCGGAGAAAACGACGGCGAGATGCTGATCGCGACGAACAACCATGTGGTGCAAAACAGCGAAGAGATCTCGGTCTGCTTTGCGGATAATGAAGACCTCGTTGTGGAAGCGCAGGTCAAAGGAACCGATCCGGATCATGACCTTGCGGTCGTTTCGGTAAATAAGGATGATCTGACACAGGAAATGAAGGATGTGATCACGATCGCAAATCTCGGTAATTCCGATGCGCTGACCGTGGGAGATCAGGTCGTTGCGATCGGTAATGCCTTAGGATACGGCCAGTCGGTTACGACCGGTATCATTTCCGCATTGAATCGCGAAGTGACGATCGAGTCTTCGACCAATGCAAATCTGATCCAGACGGATGCGGCCATCAATCCCGGTAATTCCGGCGGTGCCCTCTTTAACATGCAGGGAGAACTGATCGGTATCAATTCTTCCAAGTATGCATCGACGACGGTCGAAGGTATGGGCTATGCCATTCCGATCAATGAGGCTTTGCCGATCCTGCAGGGACTGATGAGTCGGGAGACCCGTTCCCAGGTTGCGGCGGAAGACCGCGGATACTTGGGCATTACGGCGCAGAGCATTACCGATGAGGTTGCCGAGATGTACGGCATGCCCGAGGGTGTCTATGTCGTGGAGACCGCAGAAGGCGGCGCGGCTGAGGAGTCGGGCATCCGCAAGAAGGACATCATTACCAAGTTTGACGGAACGACGTTAACAAGTGCAAACGATCTGGTCAAGATGCTGGAATATTACAGCGCAGGTGACAGTGTGGAGGTCGTTGTGGAACGCATGGATGATAACGGCGAATACCGCGAGCAGACGATCACCGTAACGTTAGGCTCCGAAGCAGCGAAACCTTCATCTGAAGAAGAAAGCGGGAATGCACCCGGAAAAAATCCTTCCGGCGGACAAGGCGGAAACGAGATGCCGAACATGGATGAATACTTCAACGGCGAGAATCCGTTCCAAGAATTCTTCGATAATTTCGGCAGCTATGACGGACAATAAACCGTCGGCCCGCTACCTTGTAAAAATGCTTTGAATCTAGTATTCTTAAAGAGTCGGATGAGCTTATGAGGTAGTGTATGTTACAGGATATAACCGTCACATATAAATATACTGATCACGAGGATAAGCTTTCCTGTCAAAGAGGGGAAAGCTTATTTTCGTTATGCCAAAAAGCGGGACTTAGGATCGAGGCAAATTGCGGCGGACGAGGCGTTTGTGGCGGCTGTAAGGTGCGTTTTTTATCGGGAGCACCTTTGCCGAAAGCGCAGGAGCGTAAGCTGATCCCCGCAGAAGAATTACGGGATGGGTATCGCCTGCTTTGCCTGGCAAAAGCCGAGCAGGATTGTACGATCGCTTTGCCGAGTGATCAAACGGAGATCGCAGGTGCGGCTTTTACGATCGATCAGCCGGCCGAAAGTGACTATATCTGTGTGGATATCGGAACCACGACGGTCGTTGTTTCGTATCGGGACGGAGTAAGCGGTAAGATCCTTCTAACCAAGGGCTTTGTAAATCCGCAGCGTGCCTGGGGCGCGGATGTGATCAGCCGCTTGGATGCGGCATGTTCCGGAAAGATGGATGAGGTTTACGGAAGTATTCGAAAAGAGCTAATAGTTAACATAAATAATATTATGGAAACCATAGGACGAAAAGGACCGGTTCCGGTCTACATCGGTGCCAATACCTCGATGCTCTATCTGTTGATGGGATTTGATGTGCGTCAGATCGCACAGGCGCCCTTTGCGGCAGAGCACCTATCGGAGGAACGAGACACACTCGCCGTATCCTCCGGATCATGTGAGCTGATCTGCCTTCCCGGATTTTCCGCCTTTGTCGGTGCCGATATCTATGCGGATCTGTTGGCGCTAAGTCTTCCTTCGGTTTCCGAAAAGCTTGCGCAAATGAAACCTCCTTCGCCGAAAGAAACCGAAAGCAAAAGCGGATGGCGCCTGTTAATAGACCTTGGAACGAATGCGGAGACCGTTCTTTTTACGGGAAGTGACGAAACGGTCAGAGGATATGCGACGGCGTCGGCAGCAGGTTCGGCCTTTGACAAGCCCGCGGGAAGCGGCCTTTGGGGCGCGGATCTGATCAGCCTTTGTTCCCGCCTGTTAAAAGAAGGTGTGCTGGATCATACGGGAGCGGTGAATGCTTCGGAAGAAAAGGAGAAAGAGCTTTGTGCGACGTACGGTCTTGCGTCTCCGTCAGCACTTCAGCAGGTTATAAGAGAACTGCAGCTTGCGAAAGCTGCCGTACGGACAGGAATTGATGTTCTTTTACGGGAAGCGGGGTTAGCGTATGCTAACTTAGACGGGATTTATCTTGCGGGTGGTTTCGGAAAGTATTTGAATATGGAGGATGCTGTGGCTGTGGGACTGCTCCCGATGGTCACGGGCAAAGAAGTCAGTTGCGGAAATCTCTGCATTTTGGGCGTTTCGGCGTATGCAGCCGGAAAGCGGCTAAAGAAGGATGTGACCTGCATCAATCTGGCGCAGGAGCCGGATTTTCAGGACAGATATATGGGGCATGTGAATTTCCCCGGAAAAGAGTAAGCGATGGATACGAATCTATTTGATTATATGCGGGAACAGAATAAGGAAAAGGAGTCGCCCCTTGCGGCAAGGCTGCGGCCCACTTCGATCGATGAAGTGGTGGGGCAGGAGCATATCATCGGCAAGGATAAGTTATTGTATCGTGCGATCCAAGCCGATAAACTGGGGAGCCTCATCTTTTACGGCCCGCCCGGTACCGGGAAGACGACACTTGCGAAGGTGATCGCCAATACGACGAGTGCCGAGTTCATGCAGATCAATGCGACGGTGGCCGGCAAGAAGGACATGGAAAATGTGGTGGAGAAGGCGAAGGAGATCGCCGGGATGTACGGGAAGAAAACCATCCTTTTCATCGATGAGATCCACCGTTTCAATAAGGGGCAGCAGGACTTTCTTTTACCGTTCGTGGAAGACGGGACGATCGTGCTGATCGGTGCGACGACGGAAAATCCGTACTTTGAAGTGAACGGGGCTTTGATCTCAAGGTCCAATATTTTCGAATTAAAGCCGCTGTCGGTGGAGAATATCAAGACGCTCATAAAGCGTGCCGTATACGATGAGAAAAAGGGCATGGGAAGCTACAATGCCGAGATCGATGAAGATGCGGCGGATTTTCTGGCGGATATCGCGGGTGGCGATGCGAGACATGCGTTAAATGCCGTGGAACTCGGTGTTTTGACAACGGAGCGCTCGGAGGATGGAAAGATCCATATCACGCTGGATGTGGCGAGTGAGTGTATTCAGCGAAAGGTCGTCCGTTACGATAAAGACGGCGACAATCATTACGATACAATCTCTGCGTTTATCAAGAGTATGCGTGGGTCTGACCCGAATGCGGCAAGTTATTATCTTGCAAGGATGTTAAATGCGGGCGAGAG
>JAILOQ010000103.1 GCA_024690725.1 Lachnospiraceae bacterium | reverse complement strand
CTATGACGAAAGTTTGGAAGGTCCGTCCATGGAATTGGATGCGGCCACGTTAATGGGTACCGCTTCCGCGGCAACCGTTGGTGCGGACGAAAACAAGGCAACGTCCGTCATTGATGATGCCAAAAGTTCTTTTTCCGATCGTATCAAAAACAGTCCTGAATTTCGGGAATACAAACAGGAATTTGATGCGACCGTCACCGAATTCAAAAAGAGTTTAAATGACATCGTCGAAAAGAACGCACCGATCGATACCGATACCTTACTGACACAGGCGACAAGCCTTTTGGACGGTAAGAGTACCAATGCGGACTATTTCAACATGCTGCATAACATGCGTAACTACGACGACCTGACATTTGCGCATTCCATGAATGTTGCGCTGATCACCAACATCCTTGCCACCTGGATCGGACTCAACGATGAAGAGATCGAGATCGCGACCCTAAGCGGTCTGCTTCACGACATCGGGAAGCTGGCGATCCCGGATAGCATCATCAAAAAACCCGGCAAGCTTACGGATGAAGAATATGCCATCATTAAAAAGCATCCGTACGAAGGATATAAGATCCTGCAAAACCAGCCGATCAACGATCACATCAAAAATGCCGCACTCATGCACCACGAGAAGTGCGACGGAACCGGTTATCCTCTGGGACTGTCGGGAGAAAAGATCGATCCGTACGCAAAGCTCGTTGCGATCGCAGATGTGTATGATGCCATGACCGCAGCACGCGTATATCGCGGACCGCTTTGTCCGTTCCAAGCGATCGAATTATTCGAAAAAGAAGGCTTACAAAAATACGAAGCCAAATATATCATGACTTTTTTGGAAAACGTGGTCATGACCTATATGAACAATCGTGTAAGGCTCTCCGACGGAAGAGAAGGCGATATCGTCTTTATCAATAAGAGCATGTATTCCCGACCGATGTTAAAATCTCCGGACGGAGCTTTCATCGATCTTGCCAAAGAACCGGCAAGCGTCAACATCATTCAGATCATATAAAAACAAGGCATTGTCTTACGACAATGCCTTTTCTTTTATCCTTTTGTTTTCTTTTATACGGCTTCCAGCTTAAATTTCTTTAATTCTTTTTCACTGGTCACTTTTTCGATATGTGCTCCCAATCCTCTGAGCTTTAGATCAAAGTCTTCATATCCGCGTTCAATATAAACGATATCATCCACAACGGAAACGCCCTCTGCCGCAAGTGCTGCGATCACAAGCGCCGCTCCGGCTCTTAAGTCCGGTGCACTGATATTGGCTCCGGTGTACTTACCGACACCCGAAATGATGGCCGTATTACCTTCCACCTTGATGTTTGCGCCCATTCTGGCGAGCTCATCCACATATTTGAAACGATTCTCGAAAATACTCTCCGTTACGATACTGCTGCCCTGAGACAGACCGAGCGTTACGGTGATCTGCGGCTGCATGTCCGTAGGAAATCCCGGATACGGCAACGTTTTGATCTGTGTATGACTTAAAGGTTTGCTCGATACAACGCGTACCGCATCATCGCCTTCTTCAATCTCGCAACCGATCTCGATCAACTTTGCGGAAATACTCTCCAAGTGCTTCGGGATAACATTCTTAATGGTAATGTCGCCCTTTGTGGCAGCGGCTGCCATCATAAACGTACCGGCCTCGATCTGATCCGGAATTACGGAATACTCTGTCTTATGAAGCCCCGGAACACCTTTGATACGGATCACATCCGTACCGGCGCCTTTGATACGGGCTCCCATACTGTTTAAGAAGTTCGCAAGATCTACGACATGCGGCTCTTTTGCGGCATTTTCAATGATCGTCTGCCCTTCCGCCAAAGCGGCTGCCATCATGATGTTGATCGTAGCACCTACGCTGACAACATCCAGATAAATGTGCGCACCTTTCAGATTCTCGGCCTGTGCAACAATAAGACCATGAGAAATCTTTACATCCGCACCCAAAGCCTTAAAACCTTTGATGTGCTGGTCGATCGGACGGCTTCCGATATTACAGCCTCCCGGAAGAGCAACCTCTGCTCTTTTGTATTTTCCCAAAAGTGCTCCCAATAAATAATAAGAAGCACGGATTTTTTTAATAAAATCATCCTCGATCACGACATCGGAAATGGTGGAACCATTTACACGAATACTGTGACGATCCACTCTGTCGATCGTAGCACCGATGCTCTGCATTGCCTGCATTAAAACATTGGTGTCCCGAACATCCGGTAAATTGTCGATATAGACCGTATCATCGGTCATTACGGAAGCTGCGAGAATTGCCAGCGCAGCGTTCTTTGCCCCGCCGATCTCTACCTCTCCGACGAGAGGCGTGCCTCCTTTGATTGCATACTGTTCCATGAATGATGCACCTCGAGTTTTTACTTACAACACCACATTATATAACAGAGTTTACAAGATTGTAAACTTGGTTTTACAAAAATGTTAAGTTTGCACAATTTCTCACGAAATCCACACGGTTTTTGTGAAAAATTCACCATTAATTCAGGTAATTTAAGGGGTTCACCTGAGATCCGTTGATCAAAATCTCAAAATGCAGGTGCGGTCCCGTAGACCTTCCGGTATTTCCGCTGAGCGCGATCTTCTGCCCCTGGGATACGGTCTGTCCCGCTTTTACCAGGATCTTACTCAAATGACCATATCTGGTCTGCCGTCCGTCCGGATGGTTGATGTAGATCACATAACCGTAACCGCTACCCCAGCCGGCTCTTGCGACCGTACCGGAACTCGATGCCACAACCGCTGTTCCCGTCGGAGTCGCCCAGTCCACGCCCTTATGGAAGGTACTTGCGCCACGCGTCGGAGCACTTCTGCGACCGAAGCCGGAAGAAAGTCGTCCGCCGGAGATCGGCTTGATGTAGCTCGGAGGAATCTTCGTTCCTTTTTCCACAACCTTCGGCACAGCCTTTACAATGATCACATCTTTTAAGATATCCGTGGCAACCGTCTTGTCATTGTGATACGTGACCACGGCCGCAACGTTACGATATCCCGAAGAAGGCTGCTGGCGCACTACCTTATCCGTAATATACCAATCATCGTTTTCGATGTATTCCACTTCCGCATCATACGTCTCTTCGTAGTAGATCTCTTCCTGCCTGCCAACGGAAAGAACCGGTTCCGGCACCGTAATGATCAATTCATCGCCTACGCGGATCGTGGAATTCTCGTCCTCTAACGTTTCATTCATCGCAATGATCTGATCGAGCGGGATATCCACCTTGATCGCGATCTCGGAAAGCGTATCGCCTTCCTGTACTTCATAGATCGCATTTTTCGGCTGATCCTGCGTCAGTATTTCGATCGCCGTCGCAGCATCGGAAAGCTGATCCGGACGAATATACGTCTGCAATACTTCTATCTCATCATCATAGTACAGATCCACCATACCGTAATCGAAATCGTCAAAACTGTCCCGCAGCTGATATTCCAGATCCTGATCGATCTTCAGCAGATCCTTTGCGGCACCCGCGCAGGGAATCGACATTGCTTCCTGTGCACGTTCGGAGCTGTTCGTGATCTTCGTTGTCAACACATTGAGTTCCCGATCCGGATCCAAGGTCAGATCCACCAAAAACTCACCGGCGGAATCGTATTTGTTGAGCGCCGCCTGCAGGACACGGATCACTTCATCCGCATTTTGCAGATAGATCGTAAATTCATTGATCTTGATCATATAGGCCAGACGATGATCGGTGATCTTATCCGCCGAAAGAACGGCTATCATATTATCAACCACCGTTTCCTTTGCATCGATCTTTCCTACCATAAGCTCATCGCTCACCGTAGTCATATTTCCCGGAGAAAACACAAGCGTTCCCTCTTCGGTAGACAGATGCAGTCTTGCTTCCTGCAGATCATCCTTTGCTTCTTCCAAAGAAGCCACGGTCCCGACCTGCTGCCCGTCCAGTGAAACGATGAACATATTATCACCGGTGCTCACCACTCTTCGCCCACCGGGAAAAAGAAGGAGCGCGGCAAACATGATGATCATCACGCTCTTTAAGTATGCAATTTTGGTTTCTTTATAATAAGAGGTTATCGCCTTCATAAAAATCCAAACAACGGTTTATTTCTTCTTTACGCTATAGCCAAACGACCCAAGCAGCTCACCGAGCGTATAATACTTTCCGTGCGAATATGCAACCGGATCCGCCTGCTCTAAGTGGAACGTGCCCTTCTCATCCATATAGGCATCGTCCACGGTAACTCCCGTTACCTTAGCCAAAAACATCGTATGACTTCCGAGCGGCATTTCCTGCGTTACCTGACATTCGATGCTCACGGGGCTCTCTGCAATAGACGGCGCGATCACCGTTTTGCTGGGACATTTTGTCAAATGCATATCTTTAAACTTATCGACATCTTTCCCGCTCTTTACACCGCAGTAATCCGTTGCTTCCACCAGATCCCTTGTCACAAGATTGATAACAAACTGTCCGCTCTCTTTGATCATTGCATAGGAATGACGCGAGGGACGTACGGAAATGGAAACCATTGCGGGATCCGAACATACCGTGCCCGTCCACGCCACGGTAAGCACATTCTCGCTTCCTCTGCCGTCCGCACAGCTGACCAATACCACCGGCAGGGGATATAACATATTTCCGGGTTTAAATTCTGTTCTTGCCAATTTCTTCACGATCCTTCCAATCATATGATGACCCGACCGAGATCAATGCTCGCTTACGAGTATTGCACGCCGGATTTTACTTCGTTAAAAAGGAAGCAGATTTAACATCTGCAGTACCTGCAACACAAGCGACGCAAGTGCGAAGATACAGGTAAATACCATGAGTCCCTTACCGCCGGATTTCTTTACCTGACCTTCCAATCGATCCATACGCTCGGAGAGTTCCGAAAACTTTTTACCGCTCTCATCCGTGATCACCGCCTGTACGTTACGGTATACTTTTACATTTTCTTTATGTACATGATCCTCCAGCTGTAAGCGCATGCTGCTCAGATCCGTCGAAACTTTCTGCGTGATATTCTGTTCATTCGCTGCAAGCTTTTCTCCCAGGTCGTCGCCGATCTGTCGCACCTGCCCCGTAACATGCCCCGTAATGAGAGAAACCGCAGAGCGAAGCTCTTCTTCGTCCACGCCCCCGGCATTATCAAAATTCCGTACGTTCTCATCAACGGCTGACACTTTCCCAGCCACATCGGACAGTCTTCCGTCGACACCGTAAAGCTTTTCATCCACGCCGGACAGTTTGGAACCAACATCGCTTAACTGCCCCTCAACGCTTTCGAATCTCTTTTCAAATGCCCCGAGCATCTCCTCTAAATGAGCGATCGCCTCTTCGTTTTTCTTTGCTTCGTCGGAAAGCGCCCGGATGCCCTCGCCGTATGCCGGACTGTTATATTCCTCTAACCGCTCGATGCCCACCTGTGTCAGCTGCTGCACCTGTTCCGTGATCTCCGCATTCTTCAAATGCAGTCTGCGGATCTCCTGCATCATCTCTTCATATTTGCGCGACTGCTCTCTGGCGCGCTTTAAGTCTCTGGCCTCTGCCTGACCGTTTGCCTTGATCATTTCACCCGCATTAAACCTTTTTGCCAGTTTGTCCATGAATCCGTCCATCGTTCTCCTCCCATCGGCATTCTTCCCGCCGATCGCTATTGCCTACACCCAAATATCGGTTTATTTTAAGAAGTCATACATAGATATTGTATCATGTGCAACGTCCTTTTACAACATTTTGTGCCGCCGCCTTTTATTAAATATGCACAAAAAAAATCGTTCTTTTTCCCTTTCTTTGTGCGAATTAACCATTTTTTCACGTCGCGTTCATACTTTGTTCATACTTTTTCGGTATAGTAAATACATCGAAGCAAGTACATTTGATTTTTTCTGACGTATATTAATTTTTTCATAATTGCCCAGGTGCCGCGAGGTGCCTGGGCGCTCCTCATTTTATGGGACTCTTTCTTTGTTTTCAGCACAGTTTCCCATCTTATGAAATTTTTATAAATTGCACAAAAAACATATGATTAGTACTATTTTTATGGTAAAATTATACAAAACCTATTTGTGAGGTGATCCGGTTGGATTATGATTCCGAAAACAGTTTAGGAAACGGCATCGAAGACTGGGAAGAAGTCGTTTTGGTATATAATGCGGCACTGAAAGAGATCGGTACAAAATTGGAGATTCTCAATGATGAATTCCAGCTCGTTCATCAGTACAATCCCATTGAACATATTAAATCCCGTATCAAATCTTCCAGCAGCATCGTAAAAAAATTAAAAAAGCACGGTTACGAGAGCACGATCCCGAACATGGTAAAGTACGTAAACGACATTGCCGGTGTTCGCGTTATATGCTCTTTTACCTCTGATATTTATAAGATCGCCGAAATGCTGATCAACCAGAGCGATCTGAAGGTTGTCTCCGTAAAGGACTATATCTTAAACCCCAAGCCAAGCGGATACACGAGTTACCACCTGATCGTAACGGTTCCGATCTTTCTGTCCGATCGTGTCATCGACACCAAGGTGGAGATCCAGATCCGTACGGTTGCCATGGATTTCTGGGCTTCTTTGGAGCATAAGATCCATTATAAATTCGAAGGCAACGTGCCCGAACACATCAAACAGCAGCTGGTAGAGTGCGCTGCTATGGTCTCCAATCTGGATGACCGTATGCTTTCCCTAAATGAAGAAGTGCAGGCTCTGGCACAGAATAAGTAAGCAAATTTGACATCTTTGTCTCTTTGTTGTAATATTGTCTTGTCGAGATGTGGTTTTGAAAACTACTTGTCGTAGTTAGATTGGTTTATCATGCGGTTGTCGTCTATTTTAAGAGCCACGGCAAAGACGCCATAGAACAGAGAACCGGCATGAATCTTGCCGAATAACAGGAGGTGTCATCATGGAATTATCTCTCAGAGAACCCGCAAGTGCGATCACACATTTCATTGCGGCCCTTATGGTGCTGGGCGGCGGTATCCCTTTACTGATCAAATCCTATGAAAACAACGGTATCTACGGCCTGATCGCCATGCTGATCTTTTTGATCGGAATGATCGGCCTTTACATGGCGAGCGCGACCTATCACAGCTACACAGGCGAAGAAAAGCGCATCAAAGTCCTTCGCAAGATCGACCATATGATGATCTACATTATGATCGCAGGTAGCTATACTCCCGTATGCCTCCTGGCGTTGGACCCTGCCGAAGGACACCGGATCTTAGCCATCGTCTGGACCTTTGCCATCGTCGGCATGGCTATGAAATATTTCTGGATCACCTGTCCGAAATGGCTTTCTTCCACGATCTATATTGCCATGGGCTGGGTCATCTTAAGCGCGGGACCGAATATCTTAAACTGCCTTTCCGACGCAGCCTTCGGCTGGCTTCTTGCAGGCGGCCTGATCTACACCGTGGGCGGTATCGTCTATGCGCTGAAGCTGAATGTATTCAACGCAAAGCATACCTTTTGGAATTCCCACGCCATCTTCCATCTGTTTATCATGGCCGGAAGCTTTTGTCATTTTGTCTTCATGTACCAATACATAGCATGATTCATATTCACGCAACAATAAAACCTCCGTAGCCGACGTCCGGCACGGAGGTTTCTTTTTTTGTGATCAATTCCGGTCTCTCGAGCGAGACTTGGCTCCTTTGGGAAACAGCGGGTCAAAGAACGACGCCGTTTTCCTCCAACAGTTTCTGCGCACTCTCGACACTGTCGATACCCGTGGGATTCTTGATCGGCGCAAACTCTTTCTCACGCACCACCTCAAACGGCAGGCAGGAATCCAGATCCTGTATCATATCAAGCACCAGCTGCTCATACTTATATGCATTGGGCTCTTCGGGCGTGATATTGTGACCTTCTTTATCCAGGCAGGGCACTTTCTTTTTTACCACATGAAGGCTTAACTGTTTCTCCATCATGCGCTTCAATGCATCCATGCGGAACAGATAATTTAAGATCACGCCGAAGTTATACGCATATTCCCCGTCCGCATTCTTTTCATCCCGCATCTCTTCGGTCAGTTCATAGTATTCCACGATAGACGGATGCCCGTCTTCCAGACAGACCACGCCGACCTTCTCGTCCGGACTGTTCTTGCGGACAACCTTCGCGCCGACTTCCACACCTTCTTTTGCCACAGCACCGATGAATACCGGATCCGCGATCTTCTGCAACACGTTATCTACGGCAAACACATTGAGATATTCCACTCCCATGGATTCCATATCGCGTACCAGACCGAACCGGTCCATCGACTGAAACCATCCGCCGTTTCCGTTCGGGGATGTGGCGATCCGCATCTTACTTTCCAAAAGCACCTTCCCGTCAAAATCGGTCGCCGGCGCCATCTGCTGCTTAAAGAACCAAACCTTATCCTCGGGATAACCGAAGAAGTCGTGCGCTACGAAAAAGTCCACCGTCTGCTGATGGTTTTTCTCACTGGTCATGATAAAGAGCGGAATATATACTCCGACGTCCTTTACGACCTTTTGGATATTCTCGATCAGACACTGGAAAATGAAACGCTCCTTGGTCTTTCCGATGTTATATACACCCTTGGGCGCATCGCTGCCAAGCCGCGTTCCCATACCGCCTGCCAAAAGAACGGCTGCGACCTTGCCCTTGCGCAACACTTCTTTGCCCAAGGATTCCAGTTCGGCGGACTGCTCCTGTATCTTATCGAGCGTCATACAATCGATCGGCTCGATCTTTCCGCGCGTGCGCTCTCCTTCGTACTGCACATGCTTCAAAAAAGAAAAATCCGTCTCGTGGATCTGCATCAAAAGTTTTTCTCTTTCGTCCTCGTGCAGCTCATTATAGTATTTGAGCAGATGCTCCTGCCCTTCCATTTCCAATTTTGCTTTTGCATCATTTAACGTCATACTTTATCTTCCCCTTTCCGTTAAACAACCAAGTCCCATGCATTTTATAATTTCAGTCCGGCAAAGAAATCCTGTCTGCCCAAGGATTCCTCCCGGTACCGCAGAAGGTATGCCTTTAGCTGCGGATGATCCTCTCCCGTGATCTCCAGGGCCCGGTCAAAGTTCTCTTCCGTAATGCATCCCAGGTCAAAGAACAACCGGATGTATTCCTTGTCCTCGTCGTGCTCCTCTTTTAACACCAGAAAGCTTTCTTCGCTTTCCGCTCCCACGGTATGCTCCAAAAGATAAGTCTTTAACTTTTCCTGGTTAGCATCCGCTAACTGTTTGGGATATAAAAGCCTTAGAAAAGCCAGGCGCACCTTTCGCTTTCTCTTCTGCATCAGGAAGTACGCCGGATCGTTTTCTTTGCTCCCGTAGTCCTCTTCCCCGCACAGCAACAGATTCGTATATCCCTCGTAATCATCCGTATCCAATATCGACAACAGTCTGGCATCCCAGAGCTTCAGCCATTCCGGATCGTTGATCTTTTGCAGTTCAAACAGATATCCTGCATCTAATATACCACAAACAGCCGCAAGCAAGGAACCAAATCCGCGTTGATCCTCCTCGCTCGTCGTCTCATCCGTCAAATGGATGCAGGCGAGCTTCCCGCATTCCTGAAAGATCGCTTTTCCGAGGTCATAGTCTCCGCATGCCAAACGGATCTCGCGCAGCTCCTCGCAATGGGCGAATGCCCAGTCACCGATCACATTGACGCTTTCCGGGACCACGATCCTGCGCAGCGCCTTTGCGTTAAAGAACGCCTTTTTATACAACTCCGTCACAGGCTTTCCGCCGATCGTATCGGGAATCTCCAACACACTTTTTTGGCCGTGGTAAGAAACGATCCTCACACCGCTATCCGTATATTCATATTCGTATCTGCACCCGTCCGGGGTTCTTAACTGTTCCATTTACAGCTTCAATTCCTTTATCTTTTCCATCAGATCGTCCTGTCGCTCACCGAGCAGCATCTTCTCGCTGTGCTCCTTATATGCATCGCTTCCGAAGGTCGCAATGAATTGTGCGGCATAGGTATTAACCGTCAGTTCCGTCACAAGGATCAGCATCTCGTTTCCGTTCTTAAATGCGGCGGAAGCAAAATCAAACAGATGGGTGAGCACATCCTGTTCTTTTTTCGTGCGCTCCTTTAATCTCACCGTTTCCTCGTTAAAGCAGCTTTCCAGATGTGCGGCCGCTTCCTCATGTGACGTCTTCCCCAACGTCACCATTTCCTTTTTGGCTTTTTCCATGAAGTGCAGGATGCGTTTATGCTTTCTTTTCTCCGCCGGCGTCAGCGTTCCGCCCGCATCCATCCGCGCGATCAGCTGCTGTCTGGCATCGATCTGCACATCCAGCGTTTCCATCGCTTTTCCGCCGTTTTTGCAGGCACGAAGCGGTGGCATGAGTTCCTGCAATTCCTTCGCCTGCTCCATGATCTCCTTGATATCGGCCATCACGCTGTCGATCAAAAGACCGAGCAGGGACAATCGCTCGTCAAACGGTGCGAGCTTCGCCTTCTCCACCGTCTCCTCGGGCGCTTCGCCGCGTAAGATCTCATCCACACGGTAATCCTTTTTGTACTTCTGATACAGATCGTAATAGGCGCCGAATTCCTTCACGATCTGCTCGGAACGGATGTACTGACCGATCAATTCCTCGCTGACCGTAAGATGCTCTTCCTCATACATGTAAAGGATCTTGCTCAGATCCTCCCAGCCTCTGGCCGTTACGTAAAGACGTCCCTGTACCGTCGTCTCAATGTGATAGAAGTAGTCCTTGTGCAGTTCCAAAAAGCCCAGAACGGAACCGTGCATGCCGACCTCTCCGGCATAGATCTTCCATGCATCGTAATCGGCTTCCACCTCCAAAACCTTCAACCTATCCATGGTCACAACGTCGAATTCCCGCACGGACTTATTGTACTCCGGGGGGTTGCCGGCCGTTACAATGATCCATCCTTCCGGCACTTTGTGTCGGCCAAACGTCTTATACTGCAAAAACTGTAACATCGACGGGGCCAGCGTTTCGGATACGCAGTTGATCTCATCCAGGAATAAGATTCCCTCACGCATCCCGCTGTTTTCCATCGTCTCATAAACGGATGCGATGATCTCGCTCATCGTATATTCCGTGATCGGCACTTCGTTTCCGTCATACGTCTTCTTTACGATATACGGAAGACCGAGCGCGGACTGTCTGGTATGATGCGTCATGGAATACGCCACGAGCGCGATCCCCAATTCTCCCGCGATCTGCTCCATGATCGCCGTCTTTCCGATACCGGGAGCTCCCAGCAAAAACACCGGTCGCTGCCGTACCACGGGAATGCTGTATTCTCCGAATTCATCCTTTTTCAGATATAAGGTTACCGTATCCTTAATGTATTCTTTGGCTTGTTTTATATTCATGTCCGCTCCAATTCCTCTTCCTCAAGTACTACCTCGATGGCCCACACCGGCACCTTCGGCCTGTGTTCGTCATGAGAAAGAAATGCAAATATCGTATCAAATTCCGGCATCCGCTCCGGATAGATCCCGTAGCCGTCCGTAAAATAGATGAGCCCCTTCAGGTTTTCGAATTCCCGCTTGGCGATCATCTCGCCCACATAGGAAAATGCCGGCCGAAAATCCGTAGCCCCGAAACCGGTCAGCTTCCCGTTCTTTAAAAAGGTCTGAAAGTCCGCTTCGCAGGTGATCTTCACATCCTCCTGCACCTCCCGGTCGCTCATCAGGATATGGATGTTCACCTTGGAAAAGAAGTTCTCCGTCTGCATCAGAATCCCGTACGTCTTTTTCAAAAACGACTGTACCAGCGCTCCCTTTACCGATGCCGATGTATCGATCACGATCACAAACTCGCGCACCTTCTTTTCTTCTTTGTATTCCAGCGGTTCGATCAGCGGCATGTTATGGTATTTCTCAAGACCGTAAGTATAATACACGTAATCAAACTCATCTTCGTTGATCCCGATGTTTTCATGCATCGTGGCAAACCGTGAAAGGATGTCTCTGTAATCATACCTTTGCTTGGTCGCTTCCGCAAGGCTCTCCGAAAGCGCTTCCCCGCCGGTCTTATTTTTCGAAAAGCTCTTCAGATCCGCCTTCACGCGCTCGGCGATCTTCTTAAACTGCTCCTCGCCGATCGTAAGCTCTTCCTTCGGATTCCAGGATGTGTGTTCATCGAAATGCGAAAGCTCCACAAGGAGTTGTCGCCGTTCTTTTGACGGGGGCATATTATGCAGATAGCGGTAGATGTACTCAGCGGTAAACGGCGCCGTCTTACTCATCTCCGAACGCAGCCAAGCAAACATTTCCCTCAGCCTGTCATCCCGCTCCAACGCGCTCTGTCCGAGTTCCAGTTCCAGCACGGCATGCTCCGTTGCAAGATCCGCGGCAAGATCCCAGTCCTCTCTGTCCAACCTCCCATATTGATAGCTGTGAAAGAAGATGCAATGAAACAGGATGTGCAGATACAATCGGAGCACAAAAGCGGGCTCTTTTTCGTACCGGCGAAGAAGCCAGATCGGATCGTAATACAGCTTCGAACCGTCCGTACAGGCTCCGCCCATGCCGAAACGCGCCTCGCGCTTTAAAGCCGCTACCGCCAGATCCAGAAACCGCATATGCACAACAATTCGGTCCGCCGCAAGATGCAACGTCTTTTCCGCCAAAGACCGGATCTCGTTTTGCTTATTCAATTCTTCCTGTGTATATAATTCATCCATACCCTTTTCCGTCCCCGGCGAAGCATACAAACTTCCCCGGCTTTGTGGTATAATCAAAAAAACAAACTTTCCGGAGGCGTTATGAAGCAGACTCCCGACGTATCCATCGTCATTCCAGTATATAATACCGAGCGTTACCTGGCCCGCTGCGTTGACAGTGTGCTTGCGCAGACCCTGCCTTCTGTTGAGATCATTTTGGTCGACGACGGCGGCAGTGACGGCTCCGTCGGCATGTGTGATACCTACGCCGCATCCCACCCCAACAAGATCCGCGTGATCCATAAGGAAAACGGCGGTCTTACGAGTGCCTGGAAGGCCGGCAGCGCGATCGCGACCGGAAAGTACTTAGGCTACGTTGACAGCGACGACTTCATCGAACCCGAGATGTATGAGCGCCTGTTTCGTCGTGCCGAAGAAGAACAGGCGGATGTGGCCTGCTGTGGCCTTCACCACATCTACGAAGACGGCGATCACAAGGAATGGGATGACCAGATGGAGTTCCCGACGGATGTCTTTACCCCGTCGGATCTGGAAAAGACCGTCTACCCCGTCCTCATCAACGACGGCAGTTTTATGGGCCGTCACCTCCACCCGAACCGTGTTACCAAGCTCGTTCGTACCGACCTGGTCAAAGAAAATCTTTCTCTGATGAACGATGCCGTTTCCATCGGGGAGGATTTCCAATTCTCTCTTTGCATGTTTCTCGATGCGAAAAAAGTCGTGATCTTAAAAGACTATTTCCCGTATCACTATTACATGAACACTGCTTCCATGACCATGCAGTACGATCCGCGCTACATGGAAAAGATCAAGATCCTGAAGCAAAACCTCAGCCGCATCAGCGAAAGCAAAAACGGCTACGATTTCGATACACAGATCACCAACGATTTTCTGTGTCTTACCGTGCTGCACATCAAAGGCGGTATCTATAAAAAGAAAAGTGCCCCCTATCGGGAGCACAAACAGGACATGCATGATATCTGCACCGACCCGGAGGTGGCAAGAGCACTCAGGTCCTATCGTATGCCGCGTCTTACCCCGGCCGAAAAGCTGTTTCTCTTCTTTATGAAACACCATATGTATCTCGCCATTTTCCTGGCTGTACGCATCTATTTCAGATAACCCTATCCCATCATTTCCGCATGGTGCCTTGCGATATAATCCAAATATCCCGCACCCGGCAAAGGCTTCGAAAAATAGTATCCCTGAATATAGCTGATGCCGATCTTTTTCATTGTATCGTACATCTCTTCGGTCTCGATTCCCTCCGAAACGATCGGAAGTCCCATACCCTGGATCATATGCATCGCCGCATCCATGACGTACTTTCCTTTTTCATCCGCAAAGTAGGAAAGGATCATCTGACGATCGAATTTTACGATGTCTACCGGCATCTCCACAATGTAATTCAAGTTGCTGCGTCCGGTACCGAAATCATCCAGCGAGAAGGTCACGCCGTAGCTGCGCAGTTTTTCCATGTTATCCAAAAGCACATCTTTTGCCTTTAAGGACGCGGATTCCGTGATCTCCAGATTGATCTGTGACGGCTCTACGTGATGCCGCTCCATGATCTTTATGAAGGTATCCGCAAGCATGGGATCCGCACACTGTACGACCGAAAGGTTTACCTCAATGTAATCAAGTCCGTATTGCTGCGGTTGCATTGTTTCGATAAAGGCACAGACCTTTTCAAACACGATCTCACCGATCTGTGCTATGGTTCCGTTATTCTCCGCAATATCCACAAAGATGACCGGCGGAATGATATGATCGTCCATATCCCGGATACGTACCAGGGCTTCCGCTGCCGTAAAACGTCCTTTCGCGATCGAATAGATCGGCTGGTAAAATACCTCTACCCTGTCGTTTTCGATCGCATCGATGATCATGCGTTCCACACGCTGTTCATCGTACATATAATTCATGATGTCACCGTCCACGATGACCATATCGTTCTGCATGAAATCCGACTCATGCTGTCTTGCATAGCGCATGAGTTTTAGGATGTCTTCACTTCGATTGACGAAAGCCGCATTCGGTGCGAAGATCCAGGAAGGATTCACGACGACCTCACCGTCCTGCCCCCAGCCGAATTCAAATCGGTTGCGGATCCGCTTTACTTCTTCTTCCGCCTCTTCGATATTTAAAAATACGACGGCAACTTCTTCTTCGTTGGTCTTGAATGCAACCGTATGCGGAATGCTGTTAAAATACTCCGCCATATCCAGCTCAGCCTCATGCTCTTCTTCTTCGGTCAGACCGTAGGGGAACGCATTCATAAAGTTTACCGACATCAGACCGAAATCCTTATGATCGCTGTAGAGCTGACGCACGTACTGCTGCAGAGCGGACTGGTTATATAGCCCCCAATCCTTATCCATATTGGCTTCCGGATTCTCCAGCTTTAAGTAGATCACCATGATGCCGATACTCGTCGCAAAACCGACGATCAGTACCTGATTTACACAAAACTGCACAGCTGCTGCCGTCACCCAGATAAGCAGCCAGATCATGACCGCTTCATAGCGGCGACGTTGAATGCTCTTTTTCTTCATCTGCAAAAACAGAGCCGTCGCAATGATAAACGTGACTGCGACCAGATAGGTACAGATCACACTGTAACCGGCCGTATAGATATTCTCTTTATCTTCGATATGCTTCTCGATCGGGAGCATGATGATCGCAACCGACCCGATCACCAGCGCCATTTCGGCGCCCAGTCGCACATGAAAATATTCCTTATACTCATTGTAAACATCGGAGATCACATAATGAAATGCACCATAGGAAAGTGCGATCACGGAGATCAGGTAGATCTTACAGACAGCCGTAACAAACAGTTCCGGCAACACATCCGAATAGGTTAAGAAAACAATGGATAAAATGTCAAATACAAGACTTAAAAATACCGTTAAAAACAGTCCCTCAAAGACACGTCCCGTTCGAAGACGGACCTTGCGCGCAGAGGAATAAAAAAAGAAAATAACGATCAAAAGGATCATGCCGCAAATCTGCATTTTTATATTCATTTTCGGCACCTCCTTGTCAACTATTCCCTTTCCCCTCATTGTACTTGAATGTGCCTAAAATAGCAAGGCTTCTTGTATTTCCGTTAAAATAATGCTATGCTCAAGTCATATCGTTCACATCGGGGGAACATTTGTGTTATGAGGGATATTTATGAAAAGAAACAATACCGGTTTTTCTTTGGTTGAACTTATCATTGTCATCGCGATCATGGCGATCCTGATCGGTGTTTTGGCCCCAAACATGGTAAAATACGTCGAGAAATCCAAGATCACGGCAGACCAGGAAATGTTGCAGGTCCTGCACAGTTCCATCATCTATGCCGCCATGGATAACGAAGTAAACGACGATTCCCTGTCAAGGCAGCTCATGGCAAGTCAGGGCACAGTAAAAAAACTCGATGACCTCATGATTCCCGCGGGGAATAAATTTGCCGCAGAAGTCTGCTCTTCCGTCGGCTGGCCGGATCTTACGACGGCTACCTATCGCGAAAAGATCAAAAGCGCACACGGAAGCAATGCGACCATTTATTACATTTACAAGGGAAACGCCAAGAACCCGTTAACACTCTGGATCACACAAACGGATGCGAGTGGAAAAAAGGACACGACCCATACTCCGGTAACGGCCGATGATGCCAGAGATCAGGGTGTCATCATGATGGAATGATGCAGGTCATGCCTTCGCAAGCACGTAGGCAAGCACTGCATAAGACAGCGTCTTCGTAAATACCGGCAGAACATCTGCGATCTCGATCCCTTTAAAATCGATCACGACATAACAGATAAAAGCGATCACGGAGATCCCGAGCACGATGAGCCACAGAATATCCGGTGCACCTTCGCGAAACTCCTCCAAAAACACCATCAACAAAAGCAAGATTCCGGCAACGGAAAAAAGAACATACTCCGTCAGGCTGTCTGCATTTCCCGCTGCCATACCGGTGCGGGTAATGAAGCCCAAAAAGAGCTTGGCAAACATAAAACTCAATATCACATCCAAAAGAAGCGGCACGATCAGCAGCTTCTTTTTGTTTAAAAACAAACATACCGCAAACAAGATCTGCGTCACCGCCACAAAGATGGCATAGGCGGAAAGGACCGCATCTCTTTGCAACAGCCAGATCGTTCCCTGCCATAAGAATACAAGCGCCGCCAGCATCTGTAATTGTCGTTCACGTTTTTCCGTATTCTCCACATTTTTCTCCTTATCTTCGCAAAAAGCTTTGGTAAGCCTTCGCTAACCCTTCTTCCAATGATACAAAGGAAAATCCCATCTCTTCCGCTTTCTTCGCATCATAATACTGCGTTTCCTCCGCCCGTTGCGGAAACGGAAATACCACGCCGTGTGCCACGGCTTCCTCCTTCGTCAAGGCCTTTCGCACAAACGAAACCTGCGTTGCCGCCTCCAGGGCTTCAAAGAAGCGCTCCTGCGTCAGCATTTCGGCTCCGCACAGATTTAAAATGGGAACCTCCATATCTTCATCGATCAACCTGCCGATGGCTCTCGCCACATCTGCAACATAGACCATCTGAAACTCTCCGTTTGCTTCGGGATCGAAATACACTGCGCCCTCGTCACGGATCCACTGAAAATACAAATTCTCCCTCGGAGCATAATTGCCGGGCCCGTAAATGATCGATGGCCGGATCAGGGTATAGGACATGCCCGATGCTTCGGCGGCCGTCTTCAGTTCTTTTTCCAGTGCGACCTTCCCTGCGATATAGGCACCCTGCTCTCCCGGAAAGATGCGACTTTCAAGCGCATCCTCTTCTTTCATGTATCGACCGGTATTTCTCTCGTAAACATCGGCCGTACTGATCATGATATAACGCTTCGGCGTTTGCTTCAGCGCCGAGAGGATCGTTTCGATATCGCCCTTTTCATAGGCACAAAAATCCACAACGGCATCAAATGTTTCATCGGGTAGCCTTTTTAACGCTTCCGTATCGTGCCGGTCCATGTGAAACTCCCGAACGAGCGGACTGTTCACCGGATTGTTTCCGCGGTTTAAAAGTGTGAGCGCATGCGTTTCCATATGCAGGATCGTAAATGCGCGGCCCAAAAAATAGGAACCGCCGATCAGCAGGATCTTACCTGTTTTCATAATAACTCATCCCCGACTTCGGTAAAAAATAGGTCATCAAATATCCGTCATCATCCACTTCCACAAACTCATTGGTTTCGATCACGTAATACACGTCATGATCGTCCGTCCGATCGCGCTTTAAGATCACGTTCGGGTTATTCAAAACTGCGGAAGCCGCTGCCTCATATTGCCGCGATGTTTCAAATCCCATCTTATCTCCGTGTTCCTTAAACTGCGCGGACCGTGTCTCGGCATTGGCAAAAGTGTAGACCTTGTCTGTCGCCTTGGACTTTGTGATATTGATGGAATAATTGGCCAGATTGGCATTGACCTCTTCTTCGACTTCTTCCTCTTCTTCCGGCTCCCCATTTTCCGCCGCAATACGCGCCGCCTGTTGTTCTTTTTCCAGACGGTCATCCTGGATCTTATAGACCAGAACATTGATCAAAAAGATCAGTAAAACCACACCTGCCAGGATCAACAATTTGACCAGGCGCTCCCTATCCTCTTTTAACATCCCTCACACAGATCAGCTTGTGCCGACCTCCTCCTTTAACACGTTCCCCTTGGTTTTCTTTGCGGCATACAGCCGCGCATCGGCCTGCCCGATGGCTTCTTCCAGATGCAATCCATCGTCCGGCGAAAGTTCGATACACCCGATGGAAATATCCACGTTGTACGGTTTGTCGCTCGACAGATTGAAGACATAAAAACGATTCTTCAGATCCTGCGCGATCTCGTCCGCCGACCTTCCGTCCGTCGCAGTCACAAACGAAAACTCATCGCCGCCCATACGGCCCACAACCGCCGTCGGATCCAGGCTGTCGGAAAGCATACGCGCAATCGTTTTGATCGCATAGTCCCCGGCCTCATGGCCGAAACGGTCATTGACGATCTTTAGATTGTTCATATCCGCATATGCGACCATCGTCCGCTTGCGTTCTTCCCGGTTATATGCCAGAAGCTTTTCGGCCTCCTCCATAAAACCGCGGCGATTGAAGACGTTCGTCATCGCATCCTTTTTCGAAATATTCTTTAATTCCACATTATGTTCACGCAGTGCATACAGGCTGTCTTCCAGCTTTGACTGGATCGTTTCGTTTTCTTTTAACAGGCTGATCATGCGCACGGCAGAACCGACCTGATTCACAAAAAACTCACCGCTGTCAAAGAAGACATCCGACAGATCGCAAAGCAAAAGCCCGTAGACCACCATATCGCAAAAGACCGGGATCAGGATCTGCTGCTGGTTGCTTCCGCTGACATATTCGTTGGAAAATATATTGCGCATCAGTTTATACTGCTGCGATTCCGGAACCACACGCGCATCACCGTTGATCATGACCGCTTTCAAAAGAACGGACTTCGGCCACGAAAAATCCCCGCCGTAATTGCGGATGGGCGTTTCTAAAATATATAAAAATGCGTCCCGTACGCCGACCCAGCGCATGCCGCTCAGCAGCTCCGCAAAACATTGATCGGAACCCCGCTTAAACCGCTGGCTCTCACGGACAAACAGCTTCAACCCGTTTAAATCTGCCTCGGTCTTTCTTTGTCCCGCCGTTGTGTTCTTATCATTTACGAGAATGATCCGGTGATACATATCCAATAAAGTCCGGTAGATCCGCTCGCGCCGATCACCGTCCGAAACCATGGAAAGGAGCGTGGTATACAGGTGGATCATATAATTTACCAGGTCATTGGTGTCCGCATATTTCATGATATCGGAATCAAACAGATCATCAACCAGGATCTCGATCCGTTCATGCTCCTTACCCAAAACATCCGCCTTTGTCTCACGGATGATCTCCTCCACCAGATTACGGAAGACGTTGCGTAAGCCCCTTTCGTCCCAGGCCTCGATCTCTTTATAGCCGCTGAAGGCCTCGTCAAAATAGCGATCGACCCTTGTCTCGTCCAAAAACCCCGGATCGATCTGTTCTCCCGGACCGGAAACCTCTCCGAAAGAATTTCGCAAAATAAAGTTCGCCGGTACCACTTCCGAGGAAACCGGTTTCCCGTCTAACATATCCGTGATCATCTGCATGGAGCGATATCCGAGCAACGCCGGATCCGCATCCACCGTGGAAAGTGAGGGAATCTCTTTCGATCCCGCTATGGTATTGTCATACCCGAAGATCTTCAGATCCCGTCCCGGTTCTCGCCCGCGCCTTCTTGCCACCTCGTACATGGCAAGTGCCGTGTCGTCGTTTACACAAAAGACCGCTTCCACATCCGGATTGGTCGCCAAAAGCATTTCGCACGCATAGCGCGAGGACGGCGTCATATCTCCCTCCACATAGCTCAGCGGAGATTTCAACAGACCGTACGCACCAAGCGTTTCAAAAAATTCCTGCTTGCGTTCTCTGGCATCCGCATTTCCGTCCGGTCCTCCTACCATGC
Organism: Lachnospiraceae bacterium; assembly: GCA_024690725.1. Classification (GTDB taxonomy): domain Bacteria; phylum Bacillota; class Clostridia; order Lachnospirales; family Lachnospiraceae; genus UBA2882. The sequence goes on along the minus strand of JAILOQ010000103.1, from coordinate 15,892 downwards.
AGATGTTCTTCACCTTCATCTGCCGGATCAGATATTCCAGGCCTTCCCGGACGCCCTTGCGATTGTCGTAGTTTAAGCAGACATAGTCATCGATCCTGCCGGCCACCAAAACGATCGGCATACCTTCATACTGTGCCAATAATTCCTTCACACGATCCGGCGTTGTATGACAGCCGATACTTCCGGCCGATACGATCACCGCATCGATATTCGCCTTACTGACACTGGAAAACAGCGTATTATACTGATATTCGTATTGAATGTCCACCATCCCCGACAGATCTCTGTCCAGATACTTGCAGGGCAACACAACATAATTGACATCCAGCTCTTTTTCTGCGATCTTTACTCCTTTGCAGAATCCTTTTGTAAAAGTGTCTGTGATACCACTTTGTAAAATACCTATGGTATATCTCTTTTTCACGTTAACTCCTAGTCGATTCCCAATCTGCCGATCAAATCCTGCTGTACGTTTGCCACCTTTTCCTTGGCATCTTCAATGGAAGTTCCCTTTACGCCGATATAAAACTTGATCTTCGGCTCGGTTCCGGAAGGACGCGCACAACACCAATAGTTGTCCGCCATATCGAAATACAGTACATTCGAAGAAGGCAGTGTCAGCTTTCCTTCTTCTCCGGTCTCGGTGTTTCGATATACCCCGGTCTTATAATCACGGACTTCCTTTACGGCAACGCCGCCGATCGTCTTGGGCGGATCGTTGCGCAACTGCTCCATGATCGCTTTGATCTTATCCGCACCGGTAATGCCCTTCATGGTCGCGGTGTAAAGACTCTCCGCAAAATATCCGTACTTCTCGTAAAGTTCTACCATGCCGTCCCAAAGGGTCTTGCCCTCCGCCTTATATGCGGCCGCAACCTCACAAAGCATCATCACGGCAACGCAGGCATCCTTATCACGCGCATACGTGCCGGCCAGACAGCCATAGCTTTCCTCGAGTCCGAAGACGTATTCATAAGTATTCTGTTCTTTGAACAGCTTGATCTGTTCTCCGATAAACTTAAAGCCCGTCAATACCTCGATCAGCTTCACGCCGTAATCTGCGGTCACGCGATCGATCATATTGGTCGTAACGATCGTTTTTACAAGTGCCGCATTGTCCGGCAGAATGCCTTTCTTTTTCCGTTCACGCAGAATGTATTCCGCGATCAGGGTTCCGGACATATTTCCGGTAAAGCTTACATACTCGCCGGTTGCCGTATTCTTCGCATATACGCCCAGTCGATCCGCATCCGGATCCGTTGCGAGCACGATATCGGCATCCACTTCCTTTGCGAGCTTCAGTGCCAGCGCAAATGCCTTCGGATCCTCCGGGTTCGGATAAGGCACCGTCGGGAAATTACCATCCGGCTTTTCCTGCTCCGGCACCACATATACCTTCTTAAATCCAAGTTCGGAAAGCACGCGGCGCACCGGAAGATTTCCGGTTCCGTGAAGCGGTGTATAAACGATCGTGATATCCTCAGCCATCTTCGCAATGATCTCGGGCTGAATACTCTGCTTTTTAAGCTCCACCAGATATTTGTCATCCACTTCTTTTCCGATGATCTCCAAAAGCCCCTGTGCCTTTGCCTCATCCTCGGCCATGGTCTTAACCTGTGCGAAATCCGTTACCTTTGCCACCTCGGCCAGAATATTCTTATCGTGCGGCGGTGTGATCTGCGCACCGTCTTCCCAATATACCTTGTATCCGTTGTACTCTGCCGGATTATGGCTAGCCGTAATAACAATGCCGGCCTTGCAGTTTAATAACCGCACGGCAAAAGAAAGTTCGGGTGTCGGACGCAATGACTCAAACAGATACGCCTTGATCCCGTTTGCGTTTAAACAAAGTGCCGCTTCCTTGGCAAACTCCGGTGACATCCTTCGGCTGTCATAAGCGATCGCAACGCCCTGCTTTTGTCCGTTTGCCGCGATCACGTAATTGGCAAGTCCCTGTGTGGCCTTGCGCACGGTATAGATATTGATGCGGTTCGTGCCCGCACCGATCACGCCGCGCAAGCCGCCCGTACCGAATTCCAGTTCCCGGTAAAAGCGGTCCTCGATCTCCTTCTCGTCCCCGGCGATGGCACGAAGTTCTTCCTTGGTGTCCTCGTCAAAGTAAGCATCTGCTAACCATTCCTCGTATTTCTGCTTGTAATCCATTTCCGTCCTCCGTTAATTTATATTCTCTGTGATTCTTTTTTCAGCTTGTCTTCGTACATCTTGCGATCGGCAACCTTCACATACTCTTCAAAACTCATGCCGCTCTCCGGATCCGTGATAACGGTTCCGATGCTGGCGGATACGCGGAACGGAAGCTCGTGCCGCTGACTGTAGGAAGAGATGTCCAAAGATACGCCGGCGATCAACTGCTGCAGTTCGTCTTCTCCGGTGTATCGTTCCACCAAAACGTATTCGTCGCCGCCGATCCGGGCCACCAGACCGTCTGCCGCACGATACTTGCTAAGGACCTCCGCGATCCCTTTGATCGCAAGATCGCCCATGCCGTGGCCGAAGGTGTCGTTGATGTATTTCAACCGGTCCATATCTACGAACAGGATCAACATCTTTTCGCCCTGCTCCGTAAGTTCCCGGAAGCGCTTCTCGCAATTGATCTCATATCCGGTACGATTGTAAATACCGGTCAGCGCATCGGTTTCCGCCATCTGCAAAAGACGCACATTCATATATTCCAGCACGCTCTTTTTATATAACTGCTCCGCGGCCGATTGGATCGCCATGAGCACACCGCTTATGTATTGATTTTCCATCAGATAATCCGGTGTTCCGATCACAAAATAACCGATCGTGGAACGTCCGAAATGGAAGGGTGCAAAAAGAAAATGCTGTCCCCTCTCCTGCGTATCAAAGGCCGGGAATATTTCCTGTATCTTTCGGCCCGCATAATGATATCCGTGTGCATAGGCGATCATCATATCGTCAGGATATCCCACTTCATAAAAGTCGGTCAAAGTCTCCAGTGCCAATACATCCCGCCGTTTCGTCTCGGTAAAGATCCCGAGTCTGCCGTCCACCACGATATAAAACTCCGAGCAATTCAGATATTCCTGAAATTCATCGATAAACGGATAAGCTTCCGTCAACTGATTGACCGATGAGATCTTGGACTCAAATAAAAGCCTGCGCTTTTCAAACCGGTCCGTATAAATCCCGTAAAGCGACTGATCCTTGAGCATGCCGCGGAAATTAAACTGCTCGCCTTCGCATTTGCAGCTCTCCCGCATAAAAAGCTCCGTCGGCGCATAGTTGTATTCCGGGATCGTCTCCCCGTTCCAGATGCGCTGCATACATTCCATGCAAAGATACCCAATGTCTTCATGCATGACACGCACCGTACTGATCCTGGGCAGATATACGGCCGCCTTGTCCATATCGTCAAATCCCGTGACAAAGAAATCGTCCGGAATATTTAACCCTTTTGCCTTTGCCGCCTCACATACACCGAGCGCCACATTGTCATTTACGCAGATCACAACGTCCGGCAAATGTCCCACCGTAAGATACAGCCGCACAAAAGCATCGTATCCGTACTCAAAACCGAAGTCCCCGTGCACGATCCGCAGATGGTCCTCGTCGATCTCCATGCGCTGTGCAAAATCCGTGATCGCCTGCGTCCGCTTTACGCTTTCGTAGTTATCTTCGGATCCCATCAGACACCAAAAATCCCGGCATCCGCAATTCCTGTATAGCTCACCGATCAAATTCGACATAGCTTCGTGATTGTTGATCCCGACAAAATAACAGCCCTTTGCCGGCATGGACAAAGAAAAAGCCGGAATGCCCGCATTACGCGCTTTCTCAAAAACTTCTTCCCGCACCGAAGGAATGAAAACATTGGACATATCCATGATGACCCCGTCAAATTCCTTCAGATCCGGCAAGCGGTAGATATTATATTCCGCTTCATTGTAGGCCCGATCGCCGCTCCAACCGCCGAAACAGTGAAAGGTGTAAAGCCCTACTTCATCTTTTGTCTCATTTATTCTCTTTAACACACCGGACGGCCAGGCATAGGTAACATTACGCCCCCATCCGTTCATCAATAACGCAATTTTCTTCATATTTTTCTATCGGAACTTGCTCCTTGACCTACTCCCCCATACTTCTTAATTTTAGTATCTTTAGCGCTTTCTTGTCTACCTTTAATTGAGAAAAATAGGGTATTTGCCGAAATTTCCGGCAGATTTGCTTGACCTTCTCACCTTCCTTTCTTACTATAAGGTTGGAATGAAAACTCATGGAAAAAGAAAGGAACTGAATATATGAACTCTGTTGTTATCATGGGACTTACCATCCCCTTTATGGGCACCGCGCTCGGCGCGGCCTGCGTCTATCTGATCCGCGGCGAAGAAATGCCCGTTCTTTTGCAAAAGATCCTCTTGGGCTTCGCCTCCGGTGTCATGGTGGCCGCATCCGTCTGGTCACTCCTGATCCCCGCAATGGAGGAATGCGAGGACATGGGACGGTTGGCCTTCGTTCCGGCCGTGATCGGACTGCTGGTAGGTTTCCTCTTCCTCCTGACCATTGATATCGTGCTTCCGCATTTACATATCAATTCGGATGAGCCGGAAGGTATCCATACGCAACTAAAGCGCAGTACCATGCTCGTATTTGCCGTGACGCTCCACAACCTTCCCGAGGGTATGGCCGTCGGCGTTGCCATTGCCGCCTGCCTCTCCGGAGAGACCACGATCACAACGGCCGGCGCCTTATCGCTTGCACTCGGTATCGCTATCCAGAACTTCCCGGAAGGAGCGATCATCTCCCTTCCGTTAAAGAACGAACTGCACAGCAAGACAAAATCCTTCCTTTACGGAGTAGTCTCGGGTGTCGTAGAACCCATCGGTTGTGCGCTCACCATTTTGTTGACATCGTTCTTTACCCCGTTTCTTCCTTATCTTCTGGCTTTTGCAGCCGGCGCCATGCTCTACGTCGTCGTCGAAGAGCTGCTGCCCGAAGCCTCCGAGGGAGAACACTCCAACATCGCGACCATCGGTTTCGCCATCGGTTTTGCGCTGATGATGGTATTGGACGTTGCACTCGGCTAACTAAACCTTGCTTTTTTATGAAAAATAAACTATGCTAGTAGCGTATTTTCAACGGACAACGTCTGTATCCAGTCGGAAAGCAGAGAAACGAGGTAATTATGAGTGAGATTTTAAAACCGGTAAAAGAAGGAAAGGTTCGCGAGATTTACGATAACGGCGACAGCCTTATCATGGTTGCGACCGACCGCATCAGTTGCTTTGATGTGATTTTAAAGAACGTGATCCGCAAGAAAGGAACCGTACTTACACAGATGTCCAAGTTCTGGTTCGATATGACGGAAGATATCCTCCCGAATCATATGATCTCCACGGATACCGCTGATATGCCAAAATTCTTCCAAACAGAAGAATTTAACGGAAACAGCATGATGTGCAAGAAGTTGACCATGCTTCCCATCGAATGCATCGTCAGAGGCTATATCACCGGAAGCGGTTGGGCCAGCTATCAAAAGAACGGTACCGTATGCGGCATTACCTTACCGGAAGGACTCAAAGAGTCCGATAAGTTACCGGAACCGATCTATACCCCTTCCACAAAGGCCGAGATCGGCGACCATGATGAGAATATTTCATTCGAGCAGAGCATCGATGTGTTGGAAAAGCAGTTCCCCGGAAAAGGTCGGGAATATGCCGAAAAGCTTCGTGACTGCACCATCGCTCTTTATAAAAAATGCGCAGACTACGCATTGACACGCGGCATCATCATTGCCGATACCAAATTTGAATTCGGTCTGAACGAAAACGGTGAGATTATTTTAGGGGATGAAATGCTCACCCCCGACAGTTCCCGGTTCTGGCCGGCAGACGGTTACGAACCCGGTCATTCACAGCCTTCTTTTGATAAGCAGTTTGCAAGAGACTGGTTAAAGGAAAACGAAGGCAAGCACGATTGGGAACTTCCGGAAGACATCGCCGCAAAGACGATCGACAAATATCTGGAGGCATATAAACTCCTGACCGGAAAAGATTTGGTATAATCCCAAAAGACAGCAAAGGTCATCTCGAAAGAGATGACCTTTTTTATGTTCCTGTTTATTTCCTGATTTTCTTCTTAAGACCTGCGCGCCACTCTTCCGATCAAGGCACAGAGTGCATAACCGCCAAGATCCACCGTCACGATCGTGGCACCGACAGGCGTTCCCGCAAGAATGGAGATCAGCATGCCCGCAAGTGCACATACGACAGAGAAGACTGCCGAGAATATCGTCACCGACCGAAAACTCTTAAACAGCCGCATCGCCGAAAGTGCGGGGAAGATCACGAGTGCCGAGATCAATAACGATCCCACCAGATTCATGGCGATCACGATGATGAGCGCGATGATCACGGCGATCAGCAGATTATAAAGATTCACTTTCGTTCCGCAGGCTTTCGCAAAATTCTCATCAAACGTTACCGCAAAGATCTTGTTATAAAACAGCACAAACACGACCAATACGACGATCGAAAGGATCGCACACAGCCATACTTCCGTTACGGTCAACGTCAAAATGGACGTCGATCCGAACAACGTTGAACAAACATCCCCGGATACATTGGCCGATGCACTGAATACATTCATCAGCATATAACCGAGCGCCAGGGCACTTACGGAGATCATGGCGATGGCCGCATCGCCCTTTACCTTCGCGTTCTGCCCGCTCTTTAGCAAGACGATCGCGGATATCACAGTGACCGGCAAGACCAGGATCATCTGATCGGCGAGGTGCAAAATACTCGCGATCGAGATCGCACCGAACGCCACATGGCTCAATCCGTCCCCGATAAAAGAAAACCGTTTTAACACGAGCGTCACGCCCAAAAGCGATGAGCAGAGTGCGATCAGCACGCCGACGATCACGGCATAGCGCACGAACGGATAGGAAAAATAAAGACTGAGGTCATTTAAGATTTGCATCTTTCTTTTCCCCCTTTCTTCCGATAAACCGCTTTCCCTTCTCCGAATCCTCGAATTCTTCCGTTGTTCCGAAGAAGATCCCGTCTCCGATGTAAAGGATATGACTGCTGTATTCCAGGGATGCCGCAAGATCATGCGAAATCATGATGATCGTAACACCCGAGGCATTCAGTTCTGCGATCAGCTTATATAACTGCTTCGTGGTCAGAGGATCCAGCCCCGAAACCGGCTCATCCAATACCAGAAGCTTTTCGGTCGCACAAAGTGCACGTGCCAAAAGCACGCGTTGCTGCTGCCCGCCCGATAATTCTCTGTAGCAGCTGTCTTTATATTCGCTCATATGCATCTTTTTTAAGTTCGTCTCTGCCGCCTTTTTGTCCGCCGCGGTATAAAAAGGATGAAATCCCTTTCTCGCCTGGCAGCCGGATAAGACGATCTCCCATACGGATGCCGGAAAATCCTTTTGCACAAAGGTCTGCTGCGGCAGATATCCGATCTCATCCGCACGTAGTCCGTCCCCTAACTCAATCTCTCCGCTTAAGGGTTTGATCAGATGCAGCACGGTCTTCATCAAGGTACTCTTTCCCGCTCCGTTTTCCCCCAAAATCGACACATAGTCACCGGGATTCACCACAAACGAAACATCCTTTAAGACCTCTCTGTCCTCATATCCTATGGATAGATGTTCACAAGTTAAAAAAGCCAATGTTCTTTCTCCCGCAGATATTCTTCTGCCAATTTGCAAACGTGTTTCAATTTCGTCATTACCTTATTATAGTCTACCACACCGCATTGTCAATTCCGATTTTCCTTTTCCGGGCTTTAGTGTTATAATGTTCGAAGATGCACGGAGGGAATGCTATGTCTAAAAATAAATCATCCGACAGCCGCGGACTCAACATCATTGTCGTCGGTTGCGGCAAAGTCGGCGTCACCTTGATCGATCAGCTTTCCAAAGAAGGCCACAACATTACCATTATTGACAATAATTTTTCCAAGATTCAACATCTGTCCAATCTTTATGATGTAATGGGCGTGTGCGGAAACGGTGCTACGCTCAGCATACAGCAGGACGCCGGTGTCGAAACCGCAGATCTGTTCATCGCGGTGACCGGTTCGGACGAGTTGAATCTTTTATGCTGTACCGTAGCCATGTCCGTAAAAGACATTGCCACGATCGCAAGAGTACGAACCCCGGATTATTCGGAGGAGGCCGAAAAGCTTCGTGCCAAGCTCGGTCTTGATATGATCATCAATCCGGAATTGGAATCCGCCAGAGAGGCGGCGCGCATCCTCTATCTTCCGACCGTTCTGGAAGTGAATAAGTTTGCGCACAACAACGTGGAAATGGTAAAGTTCAAAATTCCCGAAGGCAATAAGTTGGACGGTATGACCTTGATCCAGTTAAACCGCTCCATCAGTTCGGATGTCCTCGTCTGCGGCGTTGATCGAGACGGCGCCATCCACATCCCTTCCGGCCAGTTTATCCTGCGCGCCGGAGATAAGATTTCCATCGTTGCAAAACGAAAAAGTGCCAGAGAGTTCTTATATAAGATCGGTTTTGATACCCACCAGGTCAAGGATGCCATGATCATCGGCGGCGGAAAATCCGCTTATTACCTTGCCCTCCAGTTGATCCGAGCCGGCATCGAAGTCAAGATCATCGAGCAGGACAAGGCTCGTTGCGAAGAATTGTCTTCCCTTCTTCCGAAAGCCACCATCATCAACGGTGACGGAACGGATGAAGATATCCTGCGCGAGGAAGGCATCGAGGATGTGCAATCCTTCGTTCCTCTGACCGGTATCGACGAAGAGAACGTCATGCTGACATTGTTCGCAAGACAGAATTCCCAGGCCAAAGTCATCACCAAGGTAAATCGTTTGACCTTCCGTTCTGTGATCGACAGTCTGGATCTGGGCAGTCTCATCTATCCGAGTTTCATCACTTCGGAAGCGATCATTCGCTACGTACGTGCAAAGAAGGACTCCATGGAGAGCAACATCGAGACGTTATACCATATCTTCTCGCAACGTGCGGAAGCGATCGAGTTTCGCGTACACAAGGATTGCCCTCTGATCGGCAAACCCCTGATGGACCTGAAACTGAAAAACGAACTTCTTTTGGCCTGCATTACGCGCGGTGAATCCGTCCTGATCCCCCGTGGACAGGATGTCCTTAAAGCAGGCGATTCCGTCGTAGTCGTAACCGTACACACCGGATTTACTGATATAGAAGATATTTTAGCTTAATACGGAGGCTTTCAGTAATGAACAGTTCTATTATTCGATATATTCTGGGCCAAGTCATCAAGATCGAAGGCGCCTTGATGCTGCTGCCGTGCCTGGTCGGCTGCGTTTACGGTGAGCATAGCTGGCTGTATTTTGCCGGTACATCCGCCATCTGTATCTTGCTCGGCGTTCTTATGACCTATCGCAAACCCAAGAGCAATGTGTTCTACTTAAAAGAAGGTTGTGTCATCACCGCCTTTAGTTGGATGCTGTTATCTATCCTGGGTGCGCTCCCGATGTGGCTTTGCGGTGAGATCCCCACCTATATCGATGCTTTGTTTGAAACCGTCTCCGGTTTTACCACGACCGGAGCTTCTATTTTGCCCGCAGTCGAGCCCCTGTCCAAATGTGTCAATACCTGGCGCTGCTTTACGCACTGGATCGGCGGCATGGGCGTACTTGTCTTTATTCTCGCCATCGTTCCCATGAGCGGCGGGTCTTCCATGAACCTGATGAAAGCGGAAAGCCCCGGGCCTTCCGTTTCCAAGCTTGTGCCCAAGGTAAAGTCCACCGCCATGATCTTATATGCGATCTACATCGCATTGACCCTCTTTGAGTGGATCTTATTGATGATCGGCGGCGTTCCTTTTTTGGATGCCTTAAATACCAGCTTCGGTACCGCCGGCACCGGTGGTTTCGGGATAAAGAACGACAGTCTCATGAGTTTTTCCCCCTATGTACAGTGGGTTGTGATCGTCTTTATGATCCTCTTCGGCGTGAATTTCAATGCCTATTACTGTCTGGTATTTCGGATGTTTAAAAAGGCCTTTACGATGGAGGAAGTGCGTTATTACTTCATCATCATCTTAACGGCAGTGTTCATCATTTGCTGCGATATCCGCGATTACTACGAAACCTTCGGAGAGACCTTGCGACATTCCTTTTTCCAGGTCGGCTCCATTATCACGACGACCGGTTTCTCATCGGCCGACTTCAATACCTGGCCCATGACCTCAAAAACCATTTTGGTCCTTTTGATGTTCATCGGTGCCTGCGCAGGCTCTACCGGTGGTGGTATCAAAGTCTCCCGTATCGCGATCGCTTTCAAGACACTCCTGAAGGAATTAAATTCCTACATTCATCCCAAGAGTGTCAAAAAGATCCAGTTTGAGAAAAAGCCGGTGGAACACGATGTGCTCCGTGCCCTGAATGTATATCTGATTTCCTTCTTCTTAGTCTTCGCTTCCTCGATCGTTTTAATCTCCTTCGAAAACTATGATCTGGAAACGAACTTCACGGCAGTGGCAGCCACCATCAACAACATCGGACCGGGTTTGAACATGGTAGGTCCCACGCAGAATTTCAGTTTCTTTTCCACATTTTCCAAGCTTGTCCTGATCTTCGACATGCTGGCAGGAAGACTGGAGCTCTTCCCGATGCTCATCCTCTTCCATCCGACCATATGGAAGCAGCTCTTCCACGAAAGCAAAAAGCAGGTATCTTGATCTTCCTTCTGTAACAAAAAAGAAAAATAAAAATCCCACCTCAACGAGGTGGGATTCCTTTATTGATACGTTCTTTATCTTAATTACTTACATCTGTCTTTGTATCTGTATTTTGCATCTGCTTCCTACCAGTATCTGCGAACCGCAAGAATGGTTCTGTATGTCGCATTACTGATCTTAATACCGGTCCTCTCACTCGATGCATGAACGATCTGGCCATTTCCGATGTACAATCCGACATGGCCCGCATAACAGATCACATCGCCCGGCATCGCATTTGCATAATCCACACCGACACCACCAAATCTCTGGCTGGTGGAATCACGCGGAATGGAAATACCGAAATGTGCATGTACGCCCTGGGTAAAGCCCGAGCAGTCCGTACCGTTGGTGAGGCTCGTTCCGCCGAACACGTAAGGGTTTCCGATAAACTGACAACCGTAAGAAGCGAGGGACGCTCCCGTGCCGGATCCGCTGACCGATACCGAAGCCGTATCATCACCGGCGCTTAACGCAGTAACACTGCCGCTGTTTTCCACATTCGGAATGGTCGCTTCGTCACCGTTTATCTTCTTGGCATCTTCCACTGCCTTAGCTTCCGCAGCTTTTCGCTCTTCTTCTTCTTTTTCCGCAGCTTCCAGTTCCTTGATTCGCTCCGTCTGTTCCTGGATCTGTGCCTTATAAGAACTTACTCTCGCTTTTGCGGACTGTAACTGCTGATCGAAATCATCCACCGTCGCACGCTTTTGTGTGATCAACTGCTGCAGATAATCTTCTTCCTGCTGAAGCTCCTGCTCCGAAGTGATCAGATCTGCCTCTTCCTCTTCGAGTGTTGCCTTCAGCGTGATAACCTCTTCCTTGGTCGCAGCATATTCGCCAAGCAGCTTCCGGTCATACGCATACAGCTTCTCGACGTACTCCGCTTTATTGAGCATGTCTGCAAAATTATCCGTCTCCGTCATAATGGACATATAAGACGTATCCCCGCGTTCATACATGAAACGGATCCTGGTCTTCATATCTTCATACTGCTGCGCCTCGCGGTTCTGTGCTTCCTCAAGCTGTCCCTGAACCACCTTGATCTCTTCTTCCTTGGCCACGATCTCATCCTGGCAGATACTGATACTGGTCAGGATCTCGATCAGCTGGGTGTCCAGCATATCCAGCTCGGAAGCCGCCTGATCTCTGGCTGCCTCGATATTGCCCATTTCATTATCCAGTTGTTCCAACTGTTCTTTTGTCTTTTCCTGCTGTTCTTTGACTTCCTTGGATGTCTCGGCCGCTACCGTAACCGGCGTGCATGCCATCACCACAGCAAGAAGAATGCACCAAGCGTTCTTTTTCATGAGCTGTTTAACCCTCTCCGTTCTCTCGTGCTATCATTTCATCAAACGAAATCGTTTCCGATACATTCACCTTCGCTTTATCGACCAGCATCTCCGACACCTTCGAACGACGTGCGTAAGAGATAAAATCTTCCGATCCCATGGTATTCATAAATTCATCGGGATCCGCATAACCGTAATTTTGATACTCCGCCTTGGCAATTTCCTGTTTGACTTCATCCGTGATCTCAATACCCTCTGCCTGGGCAATTGCCATATAGATCAGTTCGCGTCTGCTCTCTTCTTCCACCTGATCCCGGTTGTCTGCCTCAAAAGAAGCCATATCAACACCAAAGCTCTGCGTTACCAAAGTCTCAAGATCAACGCCCTGCTGTGCGGCCATATTTTCGAAATAACCCATAATGGTATCATTATACAGATCCAAAAGTTCCTGCGGTATTGCCGTTACCTTCGCATCGGCAACAACCTTCTCCCAAACGGCATCTTCGATCGCCTGTTTGTTGGTCTCTTCCATATAGCTTTCCATCTGCTCTCTGTAGTATTCTTTAAACTCGTCGAGATTTGTCACGCCCTCGATCCCCACCTGGGAAAAGAACGCATCGTCATATTCCGGCGTGGTCTTTTTCTCGATCGCATTTACCTTGACCGTAAATACAACATCCTGTCCGGCCAGATCTTCCGCATGATACTCTTCCGGGAAAGTCAGTTCCAGGTCCACGGTATCTCCGGGCTTCGTACCGATCAGTCCCTCTTCAAACCCTTCAATGAACGATCCGGAACCGATCTCCAAATGCTGACCCTGGGCGGTACCACCGTCAAAAGCCACACCGTCTTTCTTTCCTTCATAATCGATATTTACAATATCTCCGGATTTTACCGCTGCATTTCCGCTCACCGTCTCATAGGAAGTGAGTCCGTATGTGTTCGTATAATACTCCAGCTCCTGAGACATGTAGTTTTCCACGTCTTCATCGGTGAGCTCCGCTTGTGCAACATCAACGGCTACCCCCTCATAATCGCCAAGTTCCACATACTTTGAGGGATCGATATTCTCTATGCCGTATTCTTTATCCTCCGTTTCGGCCGTCTCAGCCGTTTCGCTCTCTGAAGTATCAGCGTTTTCTTTGTCCCCGCATGCCACCAAAGCGATCGACAAACCAAGCACTGTCATCATCATTGCAAATCTTTTTTTCATAATTTTCCTCCGGACATCGGTGAAATATCTTCTCCGATTGTATCACACCGCTTTTCGAAAGCCGATGTACCTGTATTTTCATATTTCCACAGACATAATCAGTTTATCACAAATATCGGTTTACGTAAAGTTATGGAAACCAATTTTCTTGCAAGCACCCGGAATCCGTGCTAAAATGATTTGAACGTTTTGAATATGGAGGAATTGCCATGAGTACAGGCTGGATCGTAGCCATCATTATTCTTGTCGTCCTGGTCATTGCCGCTGTTGCGCTTTACCTTGTCGGTAAGAAAGCACAAAAGAAGCAGGAAGAACAGCAGGCACAGATCGATGCAAACAAGCAAACGGTATCCATGCTGATCATTGATAAAAAACGAATGAAGCTTAAAGATGCGGGCCTTCCGCCTTTGGTACTGGAACAGACACCGAAGCTGATGCGAGGCACCAAGCTTCCCATCGTAAAAGTGAAGGTCGGACCGCAGATCATGAATCTGGTATGTGATGAAAAGATCTTTGATACCGTACCTCTGAAAAAAGAAGTGAAAGCCGTTGTGAGCGGTATCTACTTAACGGAAGTCAGAGGGTATCGCGCAGACAAAAACAAAGCCCCCGAAAAGAAAAAGGGACTTTGGGCGAGAACCATGGCCAAGGTTAAAGAAAAGGCCGGTGTTGATCAGGTAAAGTAAATATGGATCTGTAAGTTTCCGGTTGTGGGAGACGCATCGTTAAAACCGATACGATAGCGGACCTGCAACCGGATTTCTTTTTCCGTGTGCTCCGCCGAAAACTCGGTCGTAAGAAGTGTTACGGAAAAGTCCATGAGCGGTGTGCTATACGGCGCACTCCATGTCTTCCCCGGTTCATAGAAAAGGACGGATTCCACCGCACCGCGCCGTGTGACGCGCAGGCTTTTTTCGTCAAAACGCAATACCGTATGGGAGCTCTCCGCACTGTCCGGATCCATTTGTTCCTCATACGAGGCATAATAATATGGCTCTTTATATAAGAGTTTTCCGTCATATTCCGTTTTTATGGGCGCATCCGCTCCGTTCTGACCGGTTACGCTGATGCGGACGTTTTGTTTCATTCCTTCGGTTTCTCCTCATCCAGTTGCAGATGCTCGATGATCGTCTTTTCCTGATTGTCGATATGTAAAACGACCGCCGCCTTTGCAGCTTCTTTGTCACCTTTCACGATGGCGTTGTAGATCATATCGTGCTCTTCCACCAAGCGCTTATGGTATGCGCTGTCCTTGATATATTCCATACGGTAACGATACATCTGTTCGGCGATATTGCTGACAAGCTGTACCAGTCTGTCGTTTCTGGTACTGCGCACGATGATGTCATGAAGGACGACATCGCTTTCCGTGATCTCCCTGGTATTGTTCGTTGCAATGACGCGTTCAAATGCATCACAAGCCTCTCTGAGCTCCCTCTTCTCTTCGTCGGTCATACGCTCACAGGCCAGTGCCACCGCCAGAGAATCCAAGGCACGACGTACCTCGAGAACATCCTTTAGATTCTTCTCCGTGATCTTTGCCACCTGTGCACCCTTTCTCGGGTACATAACGACCAGACCTTCCAGCTCCAGTTTCCGGATCGCTTCACGGATCGGTGTTCTGCTTACACCGAGCCTGTCTGCCAGATGCATCTCCATCAGGCGCTCGCCGGGTTTTAATTCCCCCATCAATATCGCCTGCCGCAACGTATTGAACACCACGTCGCGAAGGGGCATATATTCATTCATGTTTTCCTGCATCAAATCCATTATCATATGACATCCCTCAATTCTTAAAACCTGTTACATACACTTCTTTGGCCCACTTTTTTGCCTTGATCTCTTCCGCTGCCATAACGGCATCGTGACGATTTACAAACACGCCGAACACCGTAGGGCCGCTTCCGCTCATCAGCGCCTGCATCGCAGAATCTTCTTTGCACTTATCCTTGATCCGTGTGATCACCTTATATTTCTTTTCGGTCACGCTCTCCAAGACATTTCCCATCGATTGGCAGATGATCTCCAGATCGGAACTTTCCAGGCCTCGGATCATGCGGTCGATATCCGGATGTTCTTTTATCCGGTCCCATTTCAAATGCTCATAGACGTATTTCGTGCTGACGTCGATCGGCGGTTTTGCGATCAATATATGCGCACCGGGTGGTGCCGGAAGCGGTGTCAAAACCTCCCCGATACCTTCAGCCAGCGCCGTCTTTCCCATGATGCAATACGGAACATCCGCACCGATCCTTACCGCCATTTCCATCAGTTCCCGTACGGAAAACGGCTCACCCAGGATTTCGTTTACAGCGATCATCGTCTGTGCCGCGTCCGTGCTCCCGCCGGCCATACCTGCCGCCATCGGGATCCGCTTCTTTAACTCAATATCCAGTCCGATCCGTTTTCCGGCCTCGGTCATCACGAGTTTCGCAGCTTTATATATGAGATTATCCTCTTCGGTGGGCAGCTCTTCTTTGTTCGTGACGATAGAGATTGTTTCGTCTTTTCTCGTTGCGAAGACCAGCGATATCAAGTTCGTCTTCGGAAAGCATCCTGAAGCCATCTGCCGTAAATCCGAAGAAGCTCGTGAACCATACAATGATCGTCGACAGAAGTATGATAGTGCCCGCTTTCTTGATGAACGACCA
>JAILOQ010000006.1 GCA_024690725.1 Lachnospiraceae bacterium | reverse complement strand
TCTTGCGAAGATCGAGGCGGATATCATCGAGCGTGACGAACGGGATATGAACCGTGAGATCAGTCCGCTCCGACAGGCGGAGGACGCGACACTCGTGGATTCTTCGTATATGACGATCGACGAAGTGGTGGATGCGATCATTGCACTGACAAAGAATTTGGAGTAAACGTATGGAAGTGATTTTGGCAAAGAACGCCGGCTTTTGCTTTGGTGTGGAGCGGGCGATCGATCAGGTGTATGAGCAGATAAAGACAGGCGAGCAGATCTATACGTTCGGCCCGATCGTACATAACGAGACCGTGATCCGGGATCTCGAAGAGCGCGGTGTGCGCGTGATCGCGGATGAGGATGAATTAAAGGAAGTCTCGGGAGGGATCATGATCATCCGTGCCCACGGTGTGGCAAAGAGGATCTATGAACTTTTGGAACAAAACGGGATCGCGGCTGTGGATGCGACTTGTCCGTTTGTAAAGAAGATCCACCGGACCGTGGAAAAAGAAAGTGCGAACGGCAAGCAGATCATCATCATCGGATCCGAGGATCATCCGGAAGTTCAGGGCATCATCGGATGGTGTGAAAACGGTGCTACCGTGATCCGGACGCCGGAAGAGGCAAAGGCATACAAAGCCGAGGATGGCGCACAGATTTGTCTTGTTTCTCAGACAACGTTTAACCATAATAAATTTCAAGAATTAGTTGAAATTATTTCCAAAAAAGGTTATGATATTAATGTTGCGAATACTATATGCAACGCTACGCAAGAGCGACAGGAGGAGACGGCTCGCCTTGCGGAGCAGGTAGATGCCATGATCGTCATAGGAGGTATGCACAGCTCCAATACACGCAAGCTTTACGATATCTGTAAAGAGCGGTGTGAGCATACGTTCTTTGTACAGACAGCGGATGATTTGAATTCTGAAGTACTGAAGGGGTTTTCGAAGATTGGCATTACCGCGGGGGCTTCCACCCCGAATAAATTAATTGAGGAGGTTCAAAATAATGTCAGATTTAACTTTTGAACAAATGTTGGAAGACTCATTTAAAACTATTAAGAATGGAGAGATTGTAGAGGGTAAAGTCATCGATGTTAAGCCGAACGAAGCGGTTCTTAATATCGGATACAAATCTGATGGTATTCTTACTCGTAATGAATATTCTAATGATACAAATGTTGATCTGACGTCTGTGCTTCACGTTGATGATACTCTTGAAGTCAAAGTCATCAAGGTAAACGACGGTGAAGGACAGGTGCTTTTATCATATAAGCGCCTTGCCATTGACAAGGGCAATCAGAGAATCCAGGAAGCATTCGAGAATGCGGAAGTTTTAAAGGCAAAGGTAGTCGAGGTATTAAACGGTGGTTTGAGCGTGCTGTTTGATGAGGTTCGGATCTTTATTCCCGCAAGCCTTGTATCAAACGTGTACGAAAAGGATCTCACGAAGTATCAGGGTCAGGAGATTGAGTTTGTGATCACAGAGTACAATCCCCGCCGCAGAAGATACATCGGTGATCGTAAGCAGCTTCTCGTGGCTCAGAAGGAAGAGCAGCAGAGAGAGTTGTTTGAGAAGATCCACATCGGCGATGTTGTGGAAGGTACGGTGAAGAACGTAACTGACTTCGGTGCATTCGTTGATTTGGGTGGCGCAGACGGACTCTTACATATCTCCGAGATGAGCTGGGGACGTGTGGATAACCCGAAGAAGGTATTCAAGTCCGGCGATGTGGTTAAGGTTCTTATCAAGGATATTTCCGGAACCAAGATCGCACTTTCCATGAAGTTTGATGATACCAATCCTTGGAAGGATGCAGAGAAGAAATACGCGATCGGTAACATCGTAAAGGGTACCGTTGCACGTATGACCGACTTTGGTGCATTCATCGCGTTGGAAGAGGGTGTCGATGCGCTTTTGCATGTATCCCAGATTTCCAAAGAGCATGTACAAAAGCCCGAAGATGTTCTTAAGATCGGCGATGAAGTGGAAGCTAAGATCGTTGACTTTAATGAGAACGATCACAAGATCAGCTTGAGCATTCGTGCTCTGCAGGCTCCCGATCCGGAAGAGAAGGAAGAGGATGCTGATGAGGTTTCCGTTAATATCGACGAAGTTATCGCAGCAGAAGAAGCCGGAGACGAAGAATAAGTATGGCAGTAACGACATCCCTGGACGGTTACGAAAAGTTTAAATCGGATATATTCAGTCTGACGAAGATTGATTTAAATGCATACAAAGAACGACAGATGAAGCGTCGTATTGATACCTTGATCACAAAGAACAATATCAAGACATATAATGAGTATGTGCAGTTGATCAAGAAAGACAAAGCGAAATTTGATGAGTTCGTCAATTACCTTACGATCAATGTATCCGAGTTTTATCGTAATCCGGATCAGTGGAAATACATGGATGAGATCGTGATCCCGGAGCTCATTAAGAACTTCGGTAAGCGTATCAAGATCTGGAGCGCAGCGTGCTCTACCGGTGATGAACCGTATTCGCTGGTCATGGCACTGTCCAAGCACATTCCGCTCAATCAGATTTCCATTTATGCCACGGATATCGATAAGCAGGTGCTCGCAACCGCACAGGTTGGTTTGTATAACGAGAAGAGCATCGCAGCGGTTCCGGACGAATTCAAGAAAAAGTATTTTACGAAGGTGGGACCTTCCTATCAGATCTCGGATGAGATCAAGAGTCGTGTGACGTTTAAGCAGCACAATCTCTTAAAGGATCCGTATCCTACCGGTGTGAATTTCCTTGTTTGCCGAAACGTATTGATCTACTTTACGGAAGAGGCCAAGGATGAGATCTTCCGCAAGTATTTCGAAAGCCTGACACCGAACGGGATCTTGTTTATCGGAAGTACGGAGCAGATCATCACATATAAGCAGATGGGTTATATCAGAAAAGAATCGTTCTTTTACCAGAAACCCGGAAAGTAAAGCAAATAAAAACAGCCCATTACGGGCTGTTTTTTTGATGCAATTCAACAGTTAATTGTTTATGATGCCGACGTGATCGGAAGAGATCCGCATAAAGGACACATTGCATCCTCCGTCTTCCACCTTGGATTCATACAAGAGTCCGACGGAGCCGTCTGAAAGACGTGCCATGGAAGAGTAGCCAAAGTAGGCATCGCCGTTTACGGCGCACTGGTGTGAGAGGCGCATGTTATCGCCGGATTCCAGCTTCAGCGTTGAGATCATGCCGCTTTTTCGATCGTCCGTGCCCGTAGAAGGTGCGCAGATGAGGATCGTATCGTCATCGTAGGAGAGAGCGGAAATCTGGCAGTTCTTTGCGACCGTAACGCCCTTTACCGTGCCGCTTCCGGATTTTGTCCAGGTACCCGAGGAGCGCGTGAAATCGCAGTAATACAGTTCGCTGAAGGCATCGCGCAAGAACATGCGGATCTTATTGTCGGAGAGGCGGATAATGGCGGATTCGCTCGTTCTTTGATCCGTCGAGACGTCTCCGGAGCGGCGCCAGGTCCCGCCGCCGTTATTGGAATATGCTAAGCTTGCAGAACCTTTGTCTTCGGTCGTGGAATAGCAGGGGAAGAGCACGGAACCGTCGGAAAATACCAGTCCGTTTCCGGCGCTGACGCCATATCCTTGTTCCGTCGTTAGCTTGATGTTCAGTAAGGAAGGAGCGGTCCAACTCTTTCCGCTGTCCGTGGAAATCTTTAACGAGAGGTACTCGGTGGGATAGACGGCATAGTCGGCGCCCGCTACATAGAACAGGTTTGAAACAAGGCCCGAGCGGTTCAGATAGAAATTCTTATCCACGGTGTAGCCGTTTACCATCTGCCCGTTTGACTGATAGATCTTGCCGTCCTGCAGATAGTAGTCATACGCGCCGGTCCGCTTGGAACGGAGCTTCAGTCTTCCGTAAGCATCAAACCCGGTGCCGCCTAAGGGGAACTTGTTCGTTGTTTCCCAGAAGGAATAGCCGGCCGGGAAAAGGTTCGTCAGCATAAAGACATTCTTTCCGTCGGTTGCAAGCGACGAGTCCATAAATGTCGTGGAGTTTTGGTTATAGACATTTCCGTTGTCGCCGAAATAGTTGACCAAAGAACTGTTCCAGGTCATACCCATATCGGTGGAGACCGCTACGCACGTATCGACACCGCCGGCATCAAATCTTGCGTTCCATCTCGCATCCGCCGACGCGATCAGCGTCCCGTCATCCAAAGAAACAATGGAAGGAATACGGAAATAGTTGCTGCCGCAGGTCCCGGTGGCAAACGGCTGATTGCAGGGCAGGCTTTCACTCACACTGTCCATGGAGTAAAACCCGTATTTGGTAAGGAGTCTCTGAAACTCCGCAGAATCGCGGAAACCGTAAAGCACATCGTCTCGGCTCGCACCCGACTGCAGCTTGGAAAGCCAGTATGCTTTTCCGTCCGCATCCGCCTCCCGGTCAAAGAAGGTCTGATATACCACTTCCACGAAAGCCTCATCGGCAAGGTTTCGATTGGTAAATTCCACGCTGTGGAAAAATCCCCATGCGCACTCAAACGCGGAGATCGCACCGGTATTGATGCGATGCGCCCAGTATTCGATGCCTTCCGTATCCCCCGATCGATTCAACGCCTTCGTATACATGCGTTCCGTGAAGGCATAGACGCCGTCGTTGTAGATGGAGCTTGCATCGTCTTCCATAGTGCCGCGCGCAATGCCGAAGCGTGCGCAGAGGTTCGAAAACTCCGCAGAATTCACAAAGCCGCTGAGGATCTGAGATCTTGGCGTGCCCCCATTTAATTTCCCTATCCAGTAAGCAAAACCGTCCGCATCCGCCGCCCGGTCAAAGAAGGTTGCATATAAGACGTTCAGGTAATCTTCATTGGAAAGGTTGCGTGCTTCAAACTCCGCACTGAAGATGAAGCCGCGGGCGAGTGTGGCACCGTCTGCCTTTTTGTCCATGAGAAGCGCCACCCAGTAGTAAAGGCCGGATTCTTCCGCGGTCCGGTTCAGGGCCACGGTATACATTCGGCCGACAAAGGCTTTCACGTTTTCGAGCCGTGCGAGTGTTGCCGCATCGTACGTCACTTCCGGTGAGAGGAGTGTGTCTGCATCCGAAGTTTCCGCATCCGAAACCTCCGTATGCCCGGGATCGGTTTCGTTCGGATCTGCATTGACAAAGGAATCATCAACACGGTCATCGTCCGCCGTCTGTGCAGTTTTCTTCTCTGCGGTCTGCAGGGTGTTTTCGCTGACGGAAGGAGCCGCCCAAAGAAGCGTGGAGGCGGAAAGTGAAGATGCGGTAAGCGCAATGGTCGTGATGAACATAAGGATCACACGGATCCTGTGAGAATCGTTTTGCAATGTTTTCATGTTCGTTCCTTTCTGTTTACGGACTTATTATAACATGAAAGGACGGTGGATGCGTTCTTTTTCCGAGAAGGGCGATCATGCGCCGCACACAGACGGAAAGTGCTACCGAAAAGAACGCAGTGCTGTAGGGAAATGCGATAAGTGCCACTATTCGGAACATTTCGCTTTCGTGGGTGCGTGGTGGATAGAAAGCCTCCTTTTTATACTTTTTAGTATAGGAAGGAGGAGAGCATATGGACTTTGTGAAGCAGGGGAAAGAGATGCGCAGACTGCGTATGTCTTTGGGACTTACGCAGGAACAGGTGGCGGAACGTGCCGGCATTTCTTACGGGCATTACCGGAAGCTGGAAAGCGGGAACGGTTGTCCGAGCCTGGACAAACTGCTGCGGATCGCGGATGCGTTGGAAACCACGGCGGATGTCATTTTGTATCCGGGAAAGTCGCAAAATTATTCGGCGAGAATGCGCATGTATTACGAAGAATTGCAGAATCGGCCGAAGTCTGTCCAAAAGGCGGTCGTCACGATGTTAGAGACGATGCTGAACATGGAAGAGTAGTAAGTATAACGATGGTAGGAAGGTGTAATCTAGGGGGTGCCAAATGAGGAATGTATTGGTTTTGTCGGGAAATGCAACCAGACGCACACGGCTTAGGGATATGTTTATGTCAGTGACAAACGGGGAATGTATGGTGTATTTCGCCGATGATATGAAACAGGGGAGAAGGGAAGCGGCAAGCCACCCGATCGATCTGTTCGTGATCGAGATTCAGTTGGATCACAGGAACATTTACGATCTGGATGGCTTCAATTTTGCAGAAGAGTTGCGCAGCATGGAGTTTTACCGTTATACGCCGATGATCTTTTTGGCAAAGGACAGGGTGGAAAAACTCTTTGCTTTTATGCGGTTTCACTGCTATGACATATTGGAATTACCGATCGATGAGGCAAGGTATATGCAATGCTTTTCGAAAGCCCTGGAGTTGGCGTCTGTCGTACGGGTGCCGCGCACGTTCTATTTTTGCTATGAAGAGAAACGGATCTGTCTGAAGATCGACGAGATCGTCTGCGCGATCTGCAAGGACCGAAAACTGGAAGTGTTTACGGAAAAAGAACGGTTTTCTTTTTACTATGTTTCTTTGTCCGGGGTGTTGAAAGAGCTTCCTTGCGAGCGGTTTGTGCAGTGCAGCAGAAATGCGTTTTTCAATCTTTCTTATCTGGATTATTTGGATGTTTCCAATAACGAGATCCACTTGCGAGGGGATTATCCGCCGCTAAAGGTGGGCGAACAATACAAAAAGGGTGTGAAGCTTCTTTTAAGGTGAGGACCGCAAGTGCGGCCCCCGGAGTCAGATGTGAACCAAGAAGTGAAAGTAGATGTGATGGTAGATGTGTATCCTCTGTGTATTAGATGACTCCGTAGTCAGCGTAGCAGGAAACACGGGAAGGATGCGCATTTGCCTACCGAGCACCCTGTTTTTTCGCACAGACACATTTACTTCTGTAACAGAGATATCGAAAAAGGAGATCGCAAAAGAATTCGAAGCGGATGAAGAAGGTTCTTTTGTCAGTATGGTTTCCGTAGACGTAGGGATGTATGCGCGGGATCATTTTGAAAAAGCGGTAAAAAAGACTTGCCGAACGGCAAGTCTTTTTTTTACTGTGCATGTGCGAGCATATCCAGGATATGAACGGCGTATTTTCGGAATTCTTCCGGCTGTTTTTTCATCTCGTCGGTCAGTTCAAAGAAACAAACCTTGTCTTCGTAATCACGCTTGAAGATCGGCTCGAAGATGATGTCCCATTGGGGAAGAAAAGCACCTTCTTTTTTCGTGTAGCAATTGGAGGCTTTCGCCTGCTTGCGGTGCTCCTTGTCGACACAAAATGCGATGGCTTTGTGCACGGCCGTGTCTTCTTCCGGAAGATAGTAATAGTCTTTGTAATTGGCGTAGAAGAATTTCATTTCTTCTTTGTAAAGCGGCACCTTCAAAAAGCCTTCGCGTCCTTCGCCGCTGAACGTGCAATCCATTTTGTGTAAGGAGAGAGGCTTTGGAAATGCGATGGGGAAGCGCAGCTTCATCAACACTTCATCGCGTTCGCTTCCGTCCAAGTCCGTGTAGTGGTTGGCCTGTACACGGCTGACCTTGAATAAGTGAGCAAAGACATCGGAATAACTCAGGATCGGAAGGATCTTCAGCATGCCGATCATATCGTCATGGTTATGAAGGAGCAAGAGGCGTTCGGCTTCTTCGTCGCCGCTCTTGGTGTAGTCTTCGTATACCTTGATCAGCTGTCCGCCGTTGTATTCATCCTCGCGGTCGATGCCCAGGAATGCTTCGATGGATTTTTGTTTGCAGCTTTCCAGCCCCAGGAGCCCTTTGTAGGGAGCGGTGCGCTTGTAAATGTCGACGCCTTCCATCTCATCGAAGGGATGCTCCAAAGAAAAGTGCGCGGCACGCTGCTTTAAAAACGGAAGGTCAAAGGTGTTTCCGTTAAAGTGCACCAGGGTTTCTTTGTCCCGGCAGGCAACGAA
>JAILOQ010000094.1 GCA_024690725.1 Lachnospiraceae bacterium | reverse complement strand
GGGTATTTCTCCATGATATGTCCGATCGTATTAGCTCCCACATCATCAAAGTCAGCCGCATCCTTCGCCTCACCCATACCGACACTGTCTAATACTATCCAAATCACTCTGCTCATTTCCATGCCTCCATGTTCCGTCATATGACTATCTAAAAAATGCAATATCCTCCGAAAGCCGGTTTGCCATAAGCTATGCTCATGTTGCCAGCTTATCCAGTTTTTCCAATAAGTCGTTATAGTCTTTCAAAAACGAATCCGCATCCGCTAAGATCGTATCCATATCCCGATCCTTGGCGGCAAATTCATGTTTCTTGGCTCTTTCACTAAAGTCTTTCAGGCCGATCGTGGCCATGGAGCTCTTAATTGCATGAGCATCTATTTCATAGGCGGCAATATCTTTTGCATCAAGGTTTTTCTTCATTCTCTCCAAACGTTGAAATCCTTCTTTTGCAATATCGCCCATGATCTCATGGAGAAATTCCTCGTCACCGGCACAGTACTTAAGTGCGGTTTCATAATCCATTCCTTCGATCGGTGCAAAAGATCCTTCTTCGGATTTTGCAGGCGCTTTATTATCTTCCTCTTTTTTGATCACCTTATCCGTCGGAAGCAGTTTCTTTATGGTTTCTTCCAAAACTCCGGAATCCAAAGGTTTTGTCAAATAATCTTCAAAACCTTCCCTGATATACATTTGCCTGCTGCCCGCCACTGCATTTGCTGTAAGGACGATCGCCTTAGTATCCTTATTCAGGGAATCGGCATCCTTTCTTATGGCATGAAGCGTTTCTATCCCATCCGGTTCCGGCATCATATGATCCAGCAAAATCAGATCGTATTTCTTTTCCTTGCAAAGCTCGATGGCGCGCCTGCCGCTGTTACAAAGATCCGGCACAATGTCATCCCGTTTCAGGAAAAGCTTCACAATGGTAAGATTTGACTGATTGTCGTCTACCGCAAGAATATTTGCCGAAGGCGCGGAGAAGCTGCTCGCAGCCATACTCTCTGCCTGTTTGCTCCGATGCTCCATAAAATCGTCCTTGAGAAGATCCCTGCTTTGGTACTTCACGGGAAGCTTCACCCAAAACGTAGAACCAACGCCGTACTCGCTATCGACGCCGACATCCCCTTCCATGGAATCCACGATACTTTTTACGATCGCCAATCCCAATCCGGTGCCTTCTACATTGATATTCGATTTCATATCCGCTCGCGAAAACGCCTCAAACAGATGCTCCTGATCCTCTTTGGGAATTCCCTTTCCGGTATCTTCCACAAAGAACCGGAGCAGATAACCGCTTTCCGTGAATTCTCCTCCGATTTTGAGTGTAACGGTTCCTTTTTCCGTATACTTCACCGCATTGTTCATCAGATTAACAAGAATCTGACGAATCCGGAATTCATCACTGATCAGCTCATTGGGCACTTCATCCGTGATCTTACATTCCAACGTTAACGACTTTTCTTCCGCTCTTTCTTTAATAAGAGATAAAACGTCATACAACATCTCGGGCATCAAAAATTCACTTTCTTTGATCTCGAGTTTTCCTGCTTCTATCTTCGTGAAATCCAACACATCATTCACCAGCATCAAAAGCATCTTGCCCGACGTCTTAATGCTTCTTGCATACTCATCTATCGTTTCATCTTCGTTTTCTCTTAAGATCATTTCATTCATGCCCAGAATGGCGTTGATCGGCGTCCTGATCTCATGTGACATACTGGCAAGAAACTTCGTTTTTGCCTCGGAAATATCAATGGCATGCTGCTTGTCCAAATTGACCTTGTGAAGATCGTGTACCTGCTGAATGACAATAAACGTAAGAAGGAAGCCCAGTCCGATCACCATGAATGATGTTTTTCGGATGTAGGTGACCTCTAAGATGACTGTCAGCAGCTCCAGGATACCACCCACAAGAAAACCTATGAATCCGATGAAGGTATAACGATACCCACTGATATTTCCTTTTATGGCATCCATGATCAACATGAAAAGCCCAAGACATGCCAGAAGCACGAGCATCATATTGGCGGGCGTACGCATTTGATCAAATGTTATGATCTTCGTAAACTGAAGGATCGGCCAAACCGTTGCATTCAAGATCGCCACGATCGCCACGACGATCGTTGTCTTTCTGTACCGGCCGCGTTGTACGGAATCAAGATAGATCATCAAAGGCAGCGGCATGGTCAAACATAACAGATAACTCAGGATGTTGTTGATATGATTCACGCCGAAGACGATCGGAAACAGATCGGAATCCGTGATCACCCATGAAGCAATAATAAAAATACCCAATACGCCGTAAAGCATATCTATTCTTTGTTTGTATAAAAATGTGAGCGCAATGCTCACAAGAAACGCCACGAATGCGAATGTCAGCACGATCAGCGAAAGGACAAAAGAAGGTCCGCCCGATTTGAGCTGAAAACTCCGAAATCCCGCGAGCGTACCGATATAAAACTGCGGAAGTGCTTCGTCTTCCGCCCCCGGAGCAGATCGGATGATCTCAATCTTTTCGTCTGCATCTTGCGCCTTCAACGGAACCTGCATCATAAAATCCTTGAATGCTCCTCCCGGCGTCTTAACGTCTCTCTCCCCCACAAAATCTGTTCGGAATTCGCCGTTTATCGATACGGAAACATCTATACGGGTATCAAAAAAGAGATATTCATTATCCCCCACCGTCCGGGGCAGGATCGCAGAAATCTTCTGATCCCCGTTGTCCTCATAAACCATATCCCAGTCATTCAAAATTTTCACAGGCTCATCTTCCAAAATATGATTTTTGTTGATCAGCCCGAAACAAAGATAGACCAACGCGCTGATCACGAGCATAACGCATAATACCGCCTTGAGCGCCAAAGTACTTATTTCATAATAACTCTTCTTGTTCTTCTCATTCATGCCGTTTACCTACCTGTATATATAAGCAAAAAAGACCATCTCCCATTATCATACACATTAGGGAGATGGCCCTACTATACTCTCTACATTTTGAAGAAAGAAATCGCATCACTCATTTCCCGGTTGATATCACGCATCTGCGTTGTATACTCCTGGGTATCCACGCAAGCATCTGTCACAGACCGGCAATTTGCTGCCACCTCTTCCGCCGCAGCTCCCATTTCTTCCGATATCGCACCAAGCTCTGTCGAAGTACTTGTCAGACCCTGCTTAATATTTTGACTATCTATATCATACCACATGTCAACTCCAACATACAATTGTCATCGTATCACATAACAAAAAGGGCGGTACATATACCGCCCTGTTCTATCTGCTTCTTCCACATGTTTTGGATATCATTGCGCATCTTGGCAAGTTTTCCGCCCAAATGTTTTTGTGTTTTACATGAATTCTTTTACTGCTTTATATACGCCTTCTGCGTCAAGGCCAAACTTCTTTACGAGTTCTCCAGCCGTTCCGGACTCGCCGAATACATCCTGTACACCTACCTTCTTTACCGGTGTCGGATTGCTTTCCGAAAGAACATCACATACCGCACTGCCGAGACCTCCGATCACGGAATGCTCCTCTACGGTCACAACCTTACCGGTTTTTGTCGCAGATGCGATGATCAGATCCTTATCGATCGGCTTTATTGTGTGAATATTGATCACTTCTGCCGAAATACCGTCGGCTTCCAGCATCTTTGCCGCACCAAGAGCACTGTCTACACAGATTCCCGTTGCAACGATCGTTACATCTTTTCCTTCGATCAGTTTCTGACCTTTGCCGATGGTGAACTTATAATCGGGCTTATCATTGATCACCGGAACCGCAGAACGACCGAATCTCAAATATACCGGGCCGTCCATCTCCAATGCTGCCTTTACTGCTGCCTTTGCTTCCACATCATCACTCGGAACAATCACCGTCATTCCGGGAATGGTGCGCATAAGTGCGATATCTTCGTTACACTGATGCGTTGCACCGTCTTCACCTACGGTCACACCCGCATGCGTTGCTCCGATCTTCACGTTCAAATGGGGATAACCGATGGAATTTCGTACCTGCTCAAAATTTCTTCCGGCTGCAAACATGGCAAAAGAAGAAATGAAAGGGATCTTACCGCATGTAGCAAGGCCTGCAGCAATACCTGTCATATTGGCCTCTGCGATACCGCAATCGATATGTCTGTCCGGATATGCCTTCTTAAACACGCCCGTTTTGGTCGCACCAGCAAGATCCGCATCCAAAACCACCATGTTCGGATAAGCTTCGGCACATTCCACCAGTGCGTTACCGTAGCTCTCTCTGGTAGCTATCTTTTTTACATCACTCATTTTATTCCTCCTATGCTAACCGGCTGTCGATTTCCTCAAGATCCTTCATGGCAATCTCATACTCTTCATCATTGGGCGCCTTCCCATGCCATCCGGCATTGTTCTCCATATAGGACACACCCTTACCTTTTACGGTCTTCATAATGATCGCCGTAGGTTTTCCCTTGGTATCTCTCGCTTCCTTGAATGCGTTTCTGATGGCATCAAAATCATGTCCGTCAATGCAGACAACATGGAAATTGAACGCCTTGAACTTGTCATCGATCGGATTTACATCACACACATCCTCAACTTTACCGTCGATCTGAAGTCCGTTATTGTCCACGATCACTGTAAGGTTGTCGAGCTTGTTTGCGCCCGCAAACATGGACGCCTCCCAAACCTGACCTTCCTGAAGTTCACCGTCTCCCAAAAGC
>JAILOQ010000162.1 GCA_024690725.1 Lachnospiraceae bacterium | reverse complement strand
TTCCGCAACGGTAGAAAATTACCTGACGGATGAGGAGAATGTGATCCTTTGCTACACGCCCTGCGGTCTGGAAGTCGGTTTCAACCACATGTACGGCTGGGTGACGATCACTCTGGCGGATTATGAGCAGTATTTAAAGTCGTTTTAGCCCGGCGGGATTGTTTTCCCGAAACAGATAAAGAGATAAGAACAAAGCCCCGAACATTATGTTCGGGACTTTTTTTGCAAAGGCTTGCAAAACCCGGCTTTTGCGTATATACTGAATGTACTTGCATCAGCCGATGCACTTCATCACGTTCTGTGATGATGATTTTCCATCTTACTTATGATAAAATACAGAAGGAAGGGATGCCATTGAGGGTAATTTAACGGACACTTTACGTGTTATGATCATATTGTTGCAGGAATTGATCATTTTTTTGTTCGGAAAATGATTGACAAAATCGAACATTTGTTTTATTCTATAGAAAGAGCGAACAAATGTTCTGAATAAGGAGACTATCATGGAAAAAGAAGAAAAGTTAAAAGCGTTGGATGCGGCCATTTCACAGATTGAGAGAGCGTACGGTAAGGGAGCGGTCATGAAGCTCGGCGATCCTTCCGCTACGATGAATGTAGAGACGATCCCTACGGGTTCTTTGAGTTTGGACATTGCGTTGGGACTTGGCGGTATTCCGAAGGGACGTATCATTGAGATCTACGGTCCCGAGTCTTCCGGTAAGACGACGGTTACGCTTCATATGATCGCAGAAGTGCAAAAGCGCGGCGGTATCGCAGGCTTTATCGATGCAGAACATGCCCTGGATCCCGTTTATGCGAAGAATATCGGTGTCGATATCGATAATTTATATATTTCCCAGCCGGATTGCGGTGAGCAGGCTTTGGAGATCGCGGAGACGATGGTGCGTTCCGGTGCGATCGATATCGTGGTCGTGGACTCTGTAGCGGCTTTGGTTCCGAAGGCGGAGATTGACGGCGATATGGGAGATTCCCATATGGGCTTGCAGGCACGTTTGATGTCACAGGCGCTTCGTAAATTGACGGCTGTCATCAGCAAATCCAATTGTACGGTCGTTTTCATCAACCAGTTGCGTGAGAAGCTTGGCGTGATGTTCGGCAATCCCGAGACCACGACCGGCGGTAATGCGTTAAAGTTCTATTCCTCTGTTCGTCTGGATGTCAGAAGAAAAGAACAGATCCTTGTAAACGGAGAAGCGGTCGGTAACCGCACGAAGGTAAAGGTTGTTAAGAACAAGGTGGCACCTCCGTTCAAGCTTGCCGAGTTCGATATTATGTACGGTAAGGGTATTTCCTCCGTCAGTGATATCCTGGATCTTGCAGCTAACGACGGCATTGTGCAAAAGAGCGGTGCCTGGTATGCATACGATGGTGAGAAGATCGGTCAGGGACGTGAGAATGCCAAGGCATTCTTAGAGCAGCACCCCGAGATGCTTGCTGAGGTTGAGCATAAGGTGCGCGTCTTCCACGGTTTGTTACCGGATGAGGAAGAGGGCGCCAAGACCACATCCAAAAAGGATAAGGATGCCGATAAGGCCGCAGATAAGGCCGATGCAAAGAAAGCCTGAGGTGTGGGCTTAGACCGGAGCAGGATATGAGAGTTACGGATATTCAGGATTTTCATAAAAAAACGGTTAAGGTATATGTGGATGATAAGTTCGCCTTTGTACTATACAAAGGCGAGCTTCGTTTATACAAGATCTCGGTCGGTAAGGATGTGGCAAAAGAAGACTACGATAAGATCACAAAAGAGGTTTTGCCAAAGCGAGCGAAGCTTCGTTGTATGAACCTTTTAAAGTCCCGTCCTTATACCGAGAAGCGATTGCGGGATAAGTTAAAGGAAGGCCTCTACGATCCCGAGATCGTCGATGAGGCGCTTTCCTATGTGAAGGGCTTTGGCTATGTCAACGATCTGCAATATGCCTCGGATTATCTCTATTATCACGGTGCGAAGCTGACCAAACGGCAGGTGTTCCAAAAACTCTATGAACGCGGCGTGCCGAAGGACGTGATCGAAGAAGCATATGAAACCTATACGGAAGAAAACGAAGTAAGCGAAGCGGATCTTGCCAGATCCTATTTGGAAAAATGGCACTATGATGCGGCAGTGGCTACACCGGAAGATAAAGCGAAGATCGTGAGGCGCTTGCTTACAAAGGGTTTTTCCTACGATGTGGTATTCTCGTTACACTTGACATAACGTCGAATAACTTGTAGAATTGAAGTGTTGTAAATGCGCTTAGAATGAGATGTTTTATCATTTTGTTTTGAGATATTTGTACAATGAAAATTTTATAAGGAGGTGCTCCTGTACAATGATGATTCCATGGTGGCTTGCACTGATCATCGTTGTCGTAGCACTGCTTGTCGCTATTCCGGTTGCAGCAAATGTTGCAAAGTCCAATGCACAAAAGGCAACGGCTGCCAAGCTCGGAGATGCAGATAAGAAGGCTCGTGAGATCATTGACGAGGCTTTGAAGACTGCAGAGGCGTCCAAGCGCGAGGCATTGCTTGAGGTCAAAGAAGAGACCATCCGTACCAAGAACGAACTTGATAAGGAAGTCAAGGAACGCCGTGCAGAGGTATCCAAGAACGAGAGACGTGTTCAGCAAAAAGAAGAGAACGTGGATCGTAAACTGGATTCTTTGGAGAAGCGCGAAGCAGAGTTTACACGACGCGAAGAGAAGTTAGCAAAGAAGCAGGCTGAAGTAGAAAAGTTAAACGAGCAAAGAGTACAGGAACTGGAACGAATCTCAGGTTTAACCTCCGAACAGGCAAAAGAGTTTTTGCTGAAAGCTGTTGAAGATGATGTAAAACATGAAACTGCTGTCATGATCAAAGAGATGGAGAGCAGGGCCAAGGAAGAGTCGGATAAGAAAGCGAAAGAATATGTGACCAGCGCCATTCAGCGTTGCGCCGCAGATATCGTATCCGAGACTACGGTATCCGTAGTAGAGCTTCCGAATGATGAGATGAAAGGTCGTATTATCGGTCGTGAAGGTCGTAACATCCGTGCCATTGAGAAGGCTACCGGTGTGGATCTGATCATTGATGATACCCCCGAGGCAGTCGTTATTTCCGGATTTGATCCGGTAAGACGCGAAGTTGCCCGTATTTCACTGGAAAAATTAATTCTGGACGGACGTATTCAGCCGGCCAAGATTGATGAAACGGTTGAGAAGGCGCGCAAAGAAGTGGAAGCTTCCATGAAGGAAGCGGGTGAAAATGCATTACTGGAAGTAGGTGTGCATGGTATTCATCCGGAGCTCGTACGTCTTCTTGGAAAGATGAAGTACCGTACCAGTTATGGTCAGAATGCATTGAAGCATTCCATTGAAGTATCCTTGATCTCCGGTATGTTGGCCGGCGAGATGGGGCTTGATGTAAAGCTTGCCAAGCGTGCAGGACTTCTGCATGATATCGGTAAGGCAATCGACCATGAAATGGAAGGAACCCATGTGCAGTTGGGTGCGGAGCTTTGTCGTAAATACAAAGAACATCCCGTAGTTATTAACTCCGTAGAGTCTCACCACGGAGACGTTGAGGCAACAAGCCTGATCGCTTGTCTGGTACAGGCTGCAGATACGATTTCGGCAGCAAGACCGGGCGCAAGAAGAGAGACAATCGCAACCTATACATCAAGGTTGAAACAGCTGGAAGATATCGCCAATGGTTACAAAGGCGTTGATAATTCATTTGCCATTCAGGCAGGTAGAGAGATTCGTGTAATGGTAGTTCCGGAACAGATTTCGGATTCCGACATGGTGATCCTCGGACGTGATATTGCGAAGCAGATTGAAAGCGAGCTGACGTATCCCGGCCAGATCAAGGTAAATGTCATCCGTGAATCTAAGGTAACAGAGTACGCAAAATAATCAAAAGGCTTTGGGGTAACCCAAAGCCTTTTTTCTTTCTGTCCTTGTTTTTTGCGGGTGGGTAGTGTAGAATGTTGTAGGCATTGTATTACTTTTTTAAGGAGGGTCCTTCGGGACAGATGAGATATGGAACCATATAGTGAGTTAAGCAAGGAAGAACTGGTGAGTTTACAGGCAGACCTGGCGAAACAGTATGCCGATGCAAAAGCGCTCGGTATGAAGCTGGATATGTCCAGAGGAAAGCCGTCCAAGGAGCAGTTGGATCTTTCCATGGGACTTTTGGATGCGCTCGATTCCGCATCCGACATGCAGACGGAAGACGGTATGGACAGCCGTAATTACGGCGGACCGACCGGAATCGCGGAAGCGAAGAAATTAATGGCGGATATGATGGGAACCAAGCCCGAAAATGTCATTGTCTGCGGAAACGCCAGTCTGAATATCATGTATGACACGATCAGCCGCAGCTTCATGTTCGGCGTGAACGGTTCGGAGCCGTGGTGTAAGCTGGATAAGGTAAAATTCCTTTGTCCCGCACCCGGATATGACCGTCATTTTGCCATTACGGAGCTGTTTGGGGTCGAGATGATCACGATCCCGATGACGGAAAACGGTCCCGATATGGATCTGGTGGAAAAGTATGTGAATACGGATCCTGCTGTAAAGGGTATCTGGTGTGTACCGAAATACTCCAATCCGCAAGGCTATTGCTACAGCGATGAGACGGTAAAGCGATTTGCCGCTTTAAAGCCTGCAGCAAAGGATTTTAGGATCTTTTGGGATAACGCCTATGTGATCCATCATATTTATGAGGAGAAGGAAAAACAGGTAGAGATCCTTGATATCATCTCCGAAGCAGAAAAGGCCGGCAATCCCGATATCGTGTATGAATTTGCTTCCACTTCCAAGGTAAGCTTCCCCGGCGCGGGAATCTCTGCGGTTGCAAGTTCTTTGACCAATCTGGAATGGATCAAGAAGAACATGTCCGTTCAGACGATCGGACACGATAAGATCAATCAATTGCGTCACGTACGCTTCTTTAAGGATATCGATGGTATGAATGCGCATATGATGAAGCATGCAAAGAGCATTCGTCCGAAGTTTGAGGCGGTACTGAAGACCTTTGATGAGGAACTCGACGGTCTCGGTATCGGTACCTGGACAAAACCGCTCGGCGGATATTTCATTTCGTTTGATGCGCTTCCCGGTTGTGCCAAGGAAATCGTGGCAAAATGTAAGGAAGCGGGCGTGGTCCTTACCGGAGCGGGTGCGACCTTCCCTTACAAAAAGGATCCGGAAGATAAGAACATCCGTATCGCACCGACCCTTCCGACACCGGAAGAGATGGCGAAAGCAACGGAATTGTTCGTTCTTTGTGTAAAACTTGTGAGTGTCGAGAAGCTCCTGACACAAAAGTAAGCCGGACAAACGAGGATAACTATGGAAAACGACGGATTTCAGAGACTGGACCGAAAACTGGTATATAAAGCACATTTATTCGATCTGTATGAAGATACGGTACAGGTTCCGAACGGAAATGTGGCCAAATGGGATTATATCGGCCATAAAGGAGCCGCAGCCGTAGTTCCCGTATTGGAAGACGGCAGGATCTTAATGGTTAATCAATTCCGGAATGCACTTGACCGTATGGCGATCGAGGTGCCTGCGGGTGGCCGGGAGAGTACGGATGAGCCGTATATCGACTGTGCCAAGCGTGAACTCGAAGAGGAGACCGGGTTTAAGTGCGAATATGAGGATATGGAGTTTTTGTTATCCTTAAAGACGACGGTGGCCTTTTGCAACGAGCAGATCGAGATCTATGTGGTGCGGAACTTAAAGAAGAGCGAACAGCACTTAGACGAGGATGAAGTGATCCATATCAAGGCGTATGAGCCCTCAGAGCTTCGTGATCTGATCTTTGCCGGTAAGATACAGGACGGAAAGACGATCGCGGCCATTATGGCCTATCTGAACAAATATAACGTGTAAGCTACGAAAGATAAAACAAAAAGACGTCTGCTGACGTCTTTTTTTATTGCAGTGAGAACTACCTGCTTCTTTATACGGAGATAGTGACAACCTCGCGTGTGACATATACGAAGAAAGAAGAGGGAAGATGCGATGGAGAAAATTGACTCAAACGGTTAATTTAATAAAGAAAAGATGGGATCCGACCGGTTGCGATAACAAAATCTCCGGGGTTACCATAACGAAAAATAAAGTTGTCATAACGAATTAACCAAAACGGATTATGTAAAATGTAATATTATGTAAATATTTTTTAAAAAATTTTTTATAATTAGACAACAAGATGTTGAAAATAACTGACTCGTATGTCGCATATCTTGTGAAAATGCCCCGGAAGCCTTGATTTCAGCGGAAATTATCGTAAATTTATGTTTGCAATTTTGGGTATTATTTCGTATAATAGGCAATGTACGAAAGGTTTGAAATTCGTAGATTTTTATTTTTAGTGAGGGTTACATATTATATGGAGCAGGCTGTCGAACGGTTCATTTCGTATTTACATAATGTACAACAGAAATCGTCCAACACACAATTGTCCTACAGAAGAGATTTGCTGAAGCTGGTGCATTTTTTAGAGTCACGCGGATTGACCGATGTGGTTAATATCAAAAAAGAAGATCTGGATGCCTACGTTGTCTATATGAACGAGCAAAAATTTGCCGCAGCAACGATTTCCAGAAATATCGCATCCATCAAGGCGTTTTTCCATTTCCTGAAAGAAGAGGGAGATATCAAAGAGGATGCTTCCGTTACATTGAAAGCACCGAAGATCGAGAAGAAGATGCCTGAGATCCTGACGACGGATGAGGTTGTTCGTCTTTTGGAGCAGCCGAGCGGAAACAGTCCGAAAGAGATCCGTGACAAAGCGATGCTTGAACTTTTATATGCGACCGGAATCCGTGTTACGGAATTGATCACGTTAAAGACAGGGGAGGTCAATCTTCCCATGAGCTTTATCGTATGTAAAGATGCACACAAAGAACGTGTGATCCCGTTCGGTGCGGCTGCGAAGGCAGCGCTTGTAAAGTATCTGACCGAAGCCAGGGAGCAGATGATCGAAGATAAGAGTTCCGATGTATTGTTTGCGAACTGTTCCGGCGCACCCATGAGCCGTCAGGGATTTTGGAAGATCATTAAGTTTTATTCCAAAAAGGCGGGCATTACAGCGGATATCACACCACATACGCTGCGTCATTCATTTGCGGCGCATCTGGTGGAGAACGGTGCGGATCTTCGCAGTGTTCAGGAAATGCTCGGACACTCCGATATCAGTACGACACAGATTTATGCCAACATGAATCACAATCATATTCGTGAAGTTTACGCCAAGGCGCACCCGAGGAATTGAGGAGCGCCGCTGTCGATATAAAAAAAGGGTCCGGATGCCACCATCCGGACCTAATTTTTTGTTCTTTTTTCAAGTATTAACAATTCTCTGCTATGTCGTAGAGCAGATGTACCGTATCATCCCATCCCAGACACGGATCCGTGATGGATTTTCCGTATACGCCGTCGCCGATCTTTTGACATCCTTCTTCGATATAACTTTCTACCATAACACCTTTGACAAGATTTCTTATATCGCTGTTTAACTTGCGGGAATGCAACACTTCTTTGACAATTCTGGGTTGCTGTTCAAATTTCTTTCCGGAATTGTTATGATTGCTGTCAACGATCACGGCAGGATTTACGAGGTCGCGTTCATTGTAAAGGGCCATAAGGCGGTTCAGATCTTCATAATGGTAATTCGGAAGATTGCGTCCGTACGGATTTACGGCTCCACGCAAAATGGTGTGCGTCAAAGGATTTCCGGGGGTCTTTACTTCCCAGTTGCGGTAAATGAATTCATGCGCGTGCTGTGCGGCATAAACGGAATTCATCATGACCGAAAGATCGCCGGAGGTCGGATTCTTCATGCCGGCCGGCACATCAAATCCGCTGACGGTAAGTCTGTGCTGCTGATCCTCCACCGATCTGGCACCGATGGCCACGTAGGAGAGAAGATCCTTTACATAGAGCCAGTTCTCCGGGTAGAGCATTTCGTCCGAAGGAGAAAGGCCGGTTTCTTCGATGACACGGATGTGCATTTTGCGTACCGCTACGAGTCCTGCGACAAGGTCGGGCTTTTTCGTGGGATCGGGCTGGTGCACGATGCCTTTGTAGCCTTCACCGGTGGTACGGGGCTTGTTGGTATATACACGGGGGATCACGATGCATTTGTCGGAAATCTTTTCCGCTATCTTTGCGAGGCGGGAGGTGTAGTCACATACGGAATCCTCGTTGTCCGCGCTGCAGGGACCGATGATCACAAGGAATTTGTCGCTTTCCCCGCGGATCACGGCTGCGATCTCTTCGTCTCTTTTTGCTTTGATCTTTGCCAGGTCATCGGAGAGTGGGTATTCATTCCAGATCTCTTCCGGTGTCGGCAGTTTTTGTATAAATTCAAATGCCATGGGAACCTCGATTCGTGTTACATATTGTCATTGCCGCGTTTCATTATATAGCAGGGGCAAAATCGTGTCAAAGAAAATGTGGCAAAATACTGTGTTTTGCCACATTTTTTATAAACCCCGGTCAGATCCGCCGTCATAGTGTTACTCAGAGCTTATGCATGGTTGGAAGATGCTTTTCGTATGTCGCGTAGTAGGAGAAGCCGCAGGATTTTAAGAGTTCTGCCGCTTCGTCGAAGTTTGCCGCGATGTCTTCCGGTTTATGCGCATCCGCACCGACCGTGATGATCTCGCCGCCCAGTTCTCTGTAGCGCGTTAAGATCTCGGCACAGGGATTTGTCTTTCCGTAGGAAGATCGAAGGCCGGAGGTGTTACATTCAATGGCTTTTTCCTGCTGTAAGATGGTCTTTAAGATCTCGTCGATCAGATCCTTGCAGTCCATATACGAAAAGCGCGGTGCATCCGCGGGCAGATATCGGGCGATATAATCCAAGTGTCCGTAGACATCATAGCCGATGTATGTTTTTACGTTTTCGAGCATTTCTTCAAAGTATGCGCGAAGATAAACCGCCGGTTCCGTTCCTTCCCAGGAAGAGGGATAGTAGGGGTCCTTTCCCATGCAAAGATGGGAGGAGGCGATGATAAAGTCGAATTCATGAGCCTTGGAAAGAATGATGTTTTTCCGCAAACAGCTTTTTTGCAGACCGATCTCGATACCGAAGAAGATGCCGATCTTGTCCGCATACCGTTCTTTGACCCGGAGGAGTTCGTAGAGGTAGGAATCCACGTTCAAAAGAAAA
>JAILOQ010000154.1 GCA_024690725.1 Lachnospiraceae bacterium | reverse complement strand
GTGAAAGCACAGGAGTATCGGTATCAGAACATATATCAATCCGGATATTACCGGTTAAAGAAGGATTCATATGAAATCGATGAAAGCGTACCGTTTACGGAATGGGACATGGGATTTGATTTCTATGCGCCGCAGACATTTCAGGATGCGTCCGGCAGATATATCCTGATCGGCTGGATGGGGATCCCGGATGCGGATTACACAAACATTCCTTCGGTAAAGGACGGTTGGCAGCATACACTTACGCTTGCCAGGGAACTGTCCGTAAATGAAAAAGGAAAGGTCACACAGATGCCGTTAAAAGAATACGAAGCGTTGCGCGATGAAGAGATCGCGGAAAAAGACGGCACATATATCTGTGAAACGGCCCAGCTCATCTGCCCATCCATCGGCGATAAAGACGTTTGTATCACGATCGATCGCTCATTAAACCTTCGCTATGACGGGAAGGAAAAGGTGATGGAACTGTTCTTTGACCCGGAAGCGGAAAGTGAGGATGCGGCAAACGGTTGTGGCAGGCGCATAAGAAAAGCAAAACTCGATGCGCTAAGCGATCTTACCGTCTATCTGGACAGATCGGCACTGGAAGTCTATGTCAATGGCGGAGAGACGGTATTCAGTACACGTTTCTACACGGCCGGGAGGGAGCATGAGATCGTTCTTTCACCGGGTGTGGATGCAAGGGTGTTTGCCTTAAAAGGATTTGAGATCCGTATGTAAATTGCGGCCCGGATAAGGTAAAATAAATATGGTAACTGACGTACATCGGTGCGTTTGACAAGTTGTATAGGAGGGTTTTAAGCATGAAGACATTTGAGTACACGATCACGGACGAAGTAGGGATCCACGCAAGACCGGCAGGGGTGCTGGTAAAGGAAGCAAAGAACTACGCATCAAAGATCACGATCGCGAAGGGCGAGAAGAAGGCAGAGGCAACAAAGCTGATGGCGATCATGTCACTCGGGGTAAAGAAGGGTGACACAATTACCGTTACTGTAGAGGGCGATGACGAGGACGCATGTGCTCCGGCTATCGAGAATTTCTTTAAGGAGAACTTATAATATATGATCACGATCAAAGGAAAATCCAGTTCGAAGGGCATCGCGATCGGCCGTTTAGTCAAGTACGTGAAACCGGAAGCGACGGTGAAGCGCGAGAAGGTTTCGGATGTGGAAGCGGAGGTTGCGCGCTACGAAACGGCGAGGGACACCGCAAAAGAACAGTTGCAAAAGCTTTATGATAAGGCCTTGAAAGAGGTCGGTGAATCGGGGGCTGCGATCTTTGAAGTGCACCAGATGATGCTCGAAGACGAAGACTACAACGACAGTATTTACAATATGATCCGCACCGATGCGGTGAATGCGGAGTTTGCCGTTGCAAAGACGGGCGAGAACTTCTCCGAGATGTTTGCGGGGATGGACGATGAGTATTTCGCTGCGCGTGCGACGGATGTGAAGGATATTTCGGAACGTATCGTTTCCGTTTTGGCGGGGGTTGCGGGAAGCCTCGATATGAGCGAGCCGGTGATCTTAATGGCGGAAGATCTGGCGCCTTCGGAAACCGTGCAGATGGATAAGTCGAAGTTGCTTGCGTTTGTGACGCGTTTAGGTTCGGCCAATTCCCATACGGCGATCCTGGCCCGTACCATGGGCATTCCTTCCATGGTGGAAGTGGACATTCAGGATGACTGGGACGGCAAGATGACCATTGTGGACGGAAATACCGCGACGATCTACATCGATCCGACGGAAGAAGTCATGGTCAAGATGGAAGCGTTAAAGGCCGAGGAGACAAAGCAAAAGCAGCTCCTTTTGGAACTGAAGGGCAAGGAAAACGTGACGCTCGACGGAACGAAGGTCAATCTCTATGCCAACATCGGAAATGTCGGTGACGTGGCAGCAGTGCTTGCAAACGACGCAGGCGGGATCGGTCTGTTCAGAAGTGAGTTTTTGTATCTGGGCACCGACAACTATCCGTCCGAGGAAGACCAGTTCAATGCATACCGGACCGTGGCGCAGAACATGGCGGGAAAGAAGGTCATCATCCGTACCCTCGATATCGGTGCCGATAAGCAGGTTGATTATTTCCAGCTGGACAAAGAAGATAATCCGGCTATGGGACTGCGTGCCATCCGTATCTGTTTGGAGCGCCCCGCGATCTTTAAGACACAGCTTCGTGCGCTTCTCCGCGCGAGTGCATTCGGCAATATTTCCATCATGTTCCCGATGATCATTTCCGTTGAGGAAGTAAAGAAGATCAAAGGAATCCTGGAAGAGGTGAAGGCAGAGTTACGCGAGGCGAATGTCGCATTCAAGGAAGATATCGAGATCGGTATCATGATCGAGACGCCGGCATCCGTTATGATCTCGGATCTTTTGGCGGAAGAGGTGGACTTCTTTAGTATCGGTACAAACGATCTGACGCAGTATACCCTTGCGATCGACAGGCAGAACGCAAAGCTGGAGCCGTTTTATAACCCGCACCACGAGGCGATCCTTCGCATGATCAACATGGTCATTCAGAACGGTCACAAAGGCGGCGCTTGGGTCGGCATCTGCGGAGAGCTTGGCGCAGATCCCGAGCTTACCAGAAGATTTATGGAGATGGGCATCGATGAACTTTCGGTTTCCCCGTCACTGATCTTAGGGCTTCGTAAGAGCATTCGGGAGATGGACCTAAAGGGATAAAGAAGGTGTTCTTTTTCCCGGAACCGGATTTGATATAAGAGAGAGTCGTTCGGAAATTCCGTGTCAGGCGGGATTTTCGGGCGGCTTTTTTTGTATGGTATAATACGTGTGGGCACCGGAATCTTCAAAATTCCGTTTGTCTGTCGGGAAAATAGGACAGTATTCTGTTGTATAATGAGGAAGGTAATATTCACGAGGTAATTTGGGAGGATTATTATGAAATTTATTCATATGGCGGATCTTCATCTGGGAAAGCGTGTCAATGAGTTTTCCATGATCGAAGACCAGAAGTACATGTTAAAAGAGATGATCACGCGGATCAGGGAAGAGCGTCCGGACGGTGTGTTCGTTGCGGGGGATGTGTTCGACCGCGGTGTTGCGCCGGAAGATGCGGTGAAGCTATGGGACGATTTTTTGATCGCACTGGCGAAGGAGGAGATCCCGGTGTATGCCATCAGCGGCAATCACGATTCCGCGGTGCGCTTCGCTGACCATGGGTCGCTCGTGGAGGAGGCCGGCATCCACCTTTCCCCCGCGTATAACGGCGAGGTGAAGTCTTATACGGTAGAGGATGCGCATGGGCCGCTTCATATTTATCTGCTTCCGTTCATCAAACCGGCGATCGTGCGGCCGTTTTATCCCGATGAGGAGATCAAGGACTATACCGATGCCTGCCGGGTGGCGATCGAGCAGATGCATGTGAACACCGAAGAGCGGAATGTGCTGATCGCGCATCAGTTCGTGACGGGTGCGAAGACTTGCGAATCGGAAGAGATCGTGGTGGGCGGTCTGGATAATGTCGATGCCACGGTGTTCGATCCGTTTGATTATGTGGCGCTTGGGCATATTCACGGCGCACAGTCGGTCGGACGGGAGACGATCCGTTACAGCGGAACGCCCTTAAAGTATTCCTTCTCGGAAAAGGATCATAAGAAATCTTTGACCGTGATCGAGATGGAAGAGAAGGGAAATGTGAAGATCCGGGAGATCCCGCTTGTGCCGATGCATGACCTTCGGGAGATCCGCGGCACCTACGAGGAACTCATGGCAAAGGAATATTACGAAGGCACCAAGACAGACGATTATATCTTCGTGACGTTGACCGATGCGGAGGATGTCATCGACGGTATGGCGAAGCTTCGCGTGGTCTATAAGAACATCATGAAGTTAAAGTACGACAACGAGCGTACCAGGAAGCAGCAGGTTGTGACGGACGCAGAGGATGTGGAGAAGAAGTCGCCGCTCGAGCTGTTCGGGGAGTTTTATGAAAAGCAGAACAATACCGAGATGAGTGAGGAACAAAGGACCTTTGTGATCGGTTTGATCAATGAGATTTGGGAGGGATAGATATGAGACCTTTATGTTTGAAGATGTCTGCATTCGGACCGTATGCAGAAAAAACAGTGATAGATATGGATCGGCTCGGCGAGAAGGGCTTATATCTGATCACCGGCGATACCGGTGCGGGCAAGACCACGATCTTTGACGCGATCTGCTTCGGATTGTTCGGTGAGGCCAGCGGAACGAACAGGGATCCTTCGATGTTCCGTTCGAAGTATGCAAAGGAAGACATGCCGACAGAGGTGGAGCTTACGTTTTTGCATGACGGAGAGAAGTATCGCGTAAAGAGAAACCCGGAGTATATGCGTCCTTCAAAGCGCGGAGATGGCATGACCAAGCAGACGGCACAGGCCGAACTCGAGCTTCCGGACGGATCGGTCTTAACGGCACAGAAGACGGTGAATGCGAAGATCGAGGGCATTCTCGGCGTGAACCGTGAGCAGTTTTCACAGATCGCGATGATCGCGCAGGGGGACTTTTTAAAACTCCTCCATGCTTCCACACAGGAGCGAATCAAGATCTTTCGTGAGCTGTTTCGCACGGAGCATTATGAAAAACTGCAGAAGCGCCTCTCCGAAGAATCCGATGCGCTCAGTAGTCAGGTGGCGGATGGACGAAAAAGTGTAGAACAGTATATTTCCGGCATTAACGTAGAGGAGACGGATCCGTTATCTTTGGAAGTGGAGAAGGCGAAAAAGGGAGAGATGACCACGGAGGACGTGATCGGACTTTTAGACCGCCTGACCGCTCAGGATCTGGCGGAAAAAGAACGCCTGGACGGAATTCATAAAGCGATCGATGCGGAACTGGCGGAGGTCAATGCCAATATCGGTGCGGCAAAGGCCTTGTCCGTGGCCAAGGAAAACCTGGCAATGGCAAAAGAAAAGCTGGAAGCGGAGAGTCCGAAGGTTGCGGTGCTGAAAAATACCCTTACACAAAAAGAGGAAGCACTCGCCGAAAAGCCGAAGCTCGAAAAGTCGGCGCAGCAGATCGAATTGAAATTGGAAGATTACGATACGGCTGACAGACTTGCGAAGTCCATCCGCTCGGTGCGTTCGGAGCAGGAGGGGTTAAAGCAGCAGGTTGAGAAAAAGGCAACTATGCGCGCGGAGCTTCAGCGCAGCCTGGAAGAAGTGAAGGGGAAGCGCGATGCACTGCAGGATGCGGGCGCGAAGATAGAGCAGTTAATGGCATCCTTAAATGATATGAAGAAGGATGGCGATGCGCTGCAGGAATTCTCCAATTCCTTAAAGGGCTTCGAAGTCGAAGAAAACAAGATCAAGGCGGTTCAGAGCAGATACGAAGCCGCAAAGGAAGAGTTCCGCAGGGCAAACGATAAATATGAGACAATGGATCAGGCATTCCGTGACGGGCAGGCAGGAATACTGGCTGCGGTCCTCGTGCCGGGTAAGGCATGTCCGGTTTGCGGAAACACGGAGCATCCGAATCCTGCGGCACTGGCAGAGGATGTACCGGATAAGGATGAGCTCGATCTGGCAAAAGAAAATGCGGAAACCGCGCGAAGCGTGAGAGACAAGCTGGCAACGGACTGCGAAGGAATGCTGGGAAGACAGAAGGCGCTGGAAGAAGAGATGAAGAAAAAGGCACAGAAGCTTCTTTCCACCGATAACCTTGGGGAAGCGGTGTCACTTCTTGATAAGAAGAAGGCAGAGCTTATCGAACAGTTTAAGAATACAAGAGCATCTCTTGTAAAAGAACAGGAGAACAAAGCCTTAAAGGTAAAACTGGATGCGCAGATCCCGCAGCTGGAAGAGAACATTTCGACACTCGCAAAAGAGATCGAAGAAATGAAGCAGAATGTTTCCGCCAATGGGGCGAAGGCAG
This sequence comes from Lachnospiraceae bacterium, assembly GCA_024690725.1. Taxonomy (GTDB): domain Bacteria; phylum Bacillota; class Clostridia; order Lachnospirales; family Lachnospiraceae; genus UBA2882. The sequence continues at coordinate 3,279 of JAILOQ010000154.1, read as the reverse complement.
AAAGCGAAAAGAACCGTCTTGAGGAGATAAAGAAGGGTCTGACTTTTACCGGAAAGGCAGAGGCCGAGAGCAAGCGGCGGGAGTTACTTACAAGTGCGCAGGCACTGCAGGCGGCATTCGATGAAGCAAAGCGTACATTGGATGCAAAGAACGAAGAGATCGTAGCGCTGAAGGCAAAGATCGAGGAAAACAAGAAGTCGATCGAAACCTCCAAGGCACCGGACCTCGCCACAGAGCAGGCAAAGAAAGCGGAGTGTGAGGAGAGGCTCGACAGCCTGATCCGTCAGTCCGAGATTGTAGCCGGAAGGCAGAAGATAAACGAAGGCATCCGCACAAACATCATCAAGGGCTCCGCGGGTATCGCAGCACTTGAAAAGAGACTGCGCTGGCTGCAGGCACTGGATAAGACGGCAAGCGGAAAGCTTGGCGGCAAGGAAAAGGTAATGCTCGAAACGTATATCCAGATGACCTACTTCGACAGGATCATTCGGAAAGCCAATATCCGACTGCTCACCATGTCCTCCGGACAGTATGAGCTGGTGCGCTTAAAGGAAGCAGAGAACGCGAAAAGCCAGAGCGGTTTGGATCTCGGCGTCATCGATCACACAAACGGATCCGAGCGAAGCGTCAAGAGCCTTTCGGGTGGAGAATCCTTTATGGCCTCCCTCTCCCTGGCGCTCGGACTCTCCGATGAAGTACAGTCCTCCGCCGGCGGCATTCGGATCGACACCATGTTTGTCGACGAAGGCTTCGGTTCGCTGGATGAGGGCGTCCTCAACACTGCCTACCGCGCGCTGAGCGGCCTGACCGAAAGCAACCGCTTAGTCGGCATCATCTCCCACGTCGAAGAGCTGAAGAACAAGATCGACAAGATGATCGTCGTCACAAAGGATAAGCGAAGCGATGCCGGCAGTGAGGCTAAGGTTGTGGTGTGATCTTGACCGGGGTAAACCGATAGGGAGAGATTCTATGAAAAGAAAAGGCGCGATGCTCATTGGCACCGCGCCTTGGTTTTATTCAGTTTTTTCTGTTTCGGTTTCTTCTTATTCCTCTGTTGTCGGTTTTTCTTCTGCCGGTTTTTCTTCTGCCGGAATTTCTTTCAGAAGATCCTGCTTCTCACCGTTTTTGCTCCATGTACTGATCTTTTTAAAGGACATGATCAACATGACAAACATAACCACCGTGGTAACGATGGAGCATGCGAACAAGGGGATGATATATTCACCTTGCTCAAGGGAGGTCTTATAGTCCTCGGGAATGGTTCTGTCCGGAGGCAGGATCGACATGATGCCGATCAGGAACATGTCAAACAATGTGTGGAGCACGATGGGTATCGTCAAAGACAGCACGTCGTACTTGATCTTTTTTGTAACACGGGCTTTTCCGTAATAATACCCCATGACGGCCTGGAACAGAAGATGCATCGGAAGAATCGCACCCAAAAGATTGGCTCCGCCGGAAACCAACTTGGTGATATTCTCGAAGATCATGAATCCGGCACCGACAATGATCGACACTATGATCGCATCCAGCCAGGTAAACGTTTCCTTGTCCTTTATCAGTGCCAGACGGAACAAGATATACTTTGCGACCTCTTCTATAAGAGCGGCTGTGAGAAGCGCAGTCACGAAACCGGCCACGATCGGATTCAGGTCAAAGAACGTGTCTCTTTCGAGTGAAAAGATGGATTGGATCAACATTGTCAACAAGGCACTGAGCATACCAAAGATCAGATACTTGGCGACTGCTTTTTTGGAAAAAGGCTCTCCGGTCTTTTTCTTCAAAAGCCACCTAAAAATCAAGATTACTACAATAATTTGCGCGATTCCTACAACTAGCATGATTTCCCTCCATTTCTGTTTTGCAAGTTATAATTGGTTTAAGAGGAGTAGTATGACCTCTCTTCAAGATGATGTATGAAGGAATGTCTCTTTCGGAGGCTTTCGTTCGTACCTATTTATTATATTCCCGTAGACACGGAAAATCAAATCCCACATGGAAAAAGAATGTCTGTTGCTGCATTCAAAGAAGTTGATTGCGTGGGAATATGATATAAGGCATAATATATATGGATCATGGAAGGTGGATTGGGATGGGGGTGCATACGATTCACACCTTTTTCAAAAAAGGAAAAATTTGCCATAAATAATAAGAGTTGGGAACGTATCTAATATAGAAGATGCATCCCGACTTCGTTTTGGAGGGAGAGAAATGACAGAGGCGCAGTTTGATGCCTGTGTCACGAAGATCTTGCAAGGCGATAAGGCGGGACTACGGGAGATTTACGACGAGTATCTGTCCTACATATACCGGGTTGTCTACGGTGTTGTGGGAAGAAAAGAAGATGCGGAAGATATCACGTCGGAATTCTTTATCAAGTTCTGGCAGCAGGCCGGCAAGTATAAGAGTGGCAGTGGGCATAAAGGGTATCTCGCGACGATGGCCAGGAACATGGCGATCGATCACATGCGAAAGTACAAGCGGGAAGTGTTGGAAAGCTTCTCGGCAGATGAAGAAGAGGGCATGACTTATGAGCCCGCAGGAACCGATGATACCGAAACGGAAGTGTTAGAGGATGTCGGTATCAAAGAAGCGATCGGAATGCTCGATCCAAAGGAACAACAAGTTGTGAACATGAAAGTCCTATCGGAAATGACCTTTGCGGAGATCGCGGAGGAGTTAAGGATCCCGATGGGCACGGTAACCTGGCGATACCGGGAAGCGATAAAAAAACTAAGGAGGTACGGCTATTATGAAAGAGCTTGAACATGAATATCAAAATGCCATAAGTCTTGATGCGCCGGATCTCTGGAGTCGCATCGAAGCAGGTGTGGATGCCTACGAGGCAGAAAAGAAGAAAGAAGCCGGCCCGGAGGCGGTTGGCGTGACAGCACAGACAACGCAGACAGTTGAACAAGAAGCACAACCGGCAGAGGAAGTAAAGACACAAACTACCGCGAAGAAGAAATCGGGAGCAAAACTCGTATATCTTTATCGGTTTGGTGCGATCGCAGCGGCAATGTTCTTTTTATTCATTGTGGTACGGGCGGTAAATCTGAATCGTACAGGAACTACGAACGAGACTGCAAGTGAAGCCCCGATGCAGGAAGCAAGTGAAGCCACGATGGAAGAAGCGGCGGAAGAGCCGATGTATGAAGAGTCATCGGATATGGCCATGGAAGAGGCAAGCGAAGCGCCGATGGAAGAAGCGGAAAGTGAAGCGATGATGGAAGCAACAGCGGATGAGACCGCGCAAGAGGCAGCAGAAGAAGCGCCGGA